>DBDL01000171.1 GCA_002293545.1 Lachnoclostridium sp. UBA933
ATCGGATTTCGTTAGGACTGCGGGCAGTGCCTGCGCCGCTTGTATGCCGGATTCCCTCAAGTGACTATTGTTCCCGGCGGTACTAGTACAGTATTTTTCGAGCCCTAGCACCGCTCCGTGGAACACCTAAGCGCGAGCGAGTCACTTGAGGGAATCCGGCATACAAGGCGCAATCACTTCCGCATCCCTAACGAAACAAAACCCAATACCCCTAAATCCCCATCTCACTCATCCGGGAGGTCACATTCTTTATACGCTCATCCATTTTATTCCCGGAGAATTTATCAAGGCGCAGCTCGCTCTGGATTTTACCGTCACGCATAAACAGTACCCGCTCCGAAACCGCCGCTACTTTAGCATCATGCGTTACAAGAAGAACCGACGTACCCTCCTGATTGATCCTGCACAGGATATCCATGATTTCCATTGCCGCTTTTGAGTTAAGCGCACCGGTAGGTTCATCACCGAAAAGAATCTTCGGACCGCTCATCAATGCCCGGCATACACCCGCCCGCTGAAGCTGACCGCCGGAAACCTCCGTAATAGCCCTGCCGCCTAATTTTTCGATTCCGGTCTTTTTCATCAATTGTCCGGCGCTTTTTACCACCTTTTTACGGTCGTGTCCGGCGTCCCGCATGGCGGGCAGAATGATGTTGTCCAGAATGTTCAGGTTCTTTATCATCGTCGGCTGCTGAAACACAAATCCCATCTGTGTTCTTCGCAAATCGGCAAGTTCTTTTTCTTTCATTTTCAAAATATCCCTGCCGTCGAATATTACCGTTCCCTTTTCTGTTTTATCCATACCGCTTACGGCGTATAATAACGTGGTTTTCCCCGATCCTGACGGTCCCATGACCGAAACAAACTCACCCTCTTTTATCTGAAGTGATATATCATCCAATACTTTGCATGTTTCTTCTCCCGAACCATAGGATTTTGTAATTGATTTTCCGTCTAATAATGTTTTCATAATTTTCTCCATTCCTGCGCATGTCTTTTGCGCACCTTTATTCATTGATATTTCCCATTACCATAACCTTGCCGACATTACGGATTCCCGGCACCATTGCCAATAAAGTGCTGATCAGCATCAGCAGCGGTGTGATGATATATGCTGACACGGGGTCGATCAGAAATCTTAAATAACGCACCCCTATCGGTGATGTTGCCGCCAGCGTCAATTGCTCTCCCAGTACATTTGCTAAAATACTGCCCAGCAGAATACCGGCAAACAGTATGAAAATAAACCGTGAAACATATTGAATCATAATATCTTTTTTGGTAAAGCCGGAAGCTTTCAATACGGCAATGGCATAACGGTCTTTGGCAATCAGCATTTTCATAAATAATACCGTAATCAAGGCGGTTAAAAACAGGGCCGCATAGAAAGCAATCCGTGATACCAATTCGATTGATTCCATCGTGTCACCCATCACTTGAATCCGGGTGTCTTCACCGTCCCTTACTCCTGCATCCGGAAACTTATCTGCATATTTTGAAACGGCGGCGGCTGTCTTTGCCGTATCTTTCATTTGCACCGGAATACTCATAAACCATGTTTCTGATTCGGTATCCGTAAATGTGGCTTTGGCTGTTTTCCCTCCGTTTTGGACATCGGAATATACTCCGCTGACTGTCAGTTCCTTATTTTCTTCCCCTATGTTTATGAGAATGGTATCCCCTGTCTTTTTTCCCAATGCCTCCGCATTCTGACCGGATAACGCGATTTCATGTTCTGAGTCCGGCAATCGTCCCTCATAGCAGGAAACCGGAAATAAGCTGTGATCTCCTATTTCTACCCGGATTTGTTCTTTTGCTCCGTCGTCCATAACCACTTTATAAATCCTGCTGGAGAAAACGGTATATTTTGCAACATCATCATCCTTTTTCAATGCTTCCTCAATCTCATCGGCTTTTTCCTCTTTGCCCTCCAGCTGGTTAATATAAATACCAAAATCCTGACCGTTTCCTATCCCGATATAGGTCATAAACTCTTTACTCGAAATGGTATTTGACAGATTTTGAGGCACTAGAATAATGAAAGAACAGATAAGTAATATAATAAACATCGTGGTATATATTTTTTTGCGGTTCCATACGTCCTTAACACCGAGAAAAACATTGATTGGAAGAATCCGGCTGTTACTCAGCCGAAGCACGGTAAACCGTTTTTTCTTTTCCTGCGTCATTCCGAAACGAAGCGCCTCCGCCGCCGATATTTTCTTAAAGAGCTTCAATACGTGGTTGACATATAATAAAATGGCAATCAATACGAGCAATACCCCAAGCGCCGAAAAAGCAGGGGCATAGAAGGCATTGCTGCTTTCACCCATAAACAGCCTTATGTTTTCGGTCATTTTTCCCCGCAATACAAACGAGAAACCAAAACCCATAATACATCCGGCGGCGGTTATGACCGTATATTTTGCAAGATATAGTTTTTTGATATCCGAGATGCGGATTCCGATTGCTTTCATCGTTCCGATCTCCCGGTATTCATCTTCAATTTTGGCAAGCAGGGTAAAGCGAATGCATAAAAATGCAATGCCGGTTACAAGCAGTGCGATAAGCAGGATAATCCCTATTACCATACCATCGGTCAATCCGTTGATTAGGATGACATTACGGTAACTGATCATCGGACCGTTTGACTCCAGACCGGCACTCATATATTCCGATTCGACTTTTCCGGTATCAGCCATGTCCTTTAGGCGAAATTCAATCAAATACTCCAGCATTCCGTATTCCCTTAAATCTTCATAGTCGTTTTGACTGACCAGAATCCTTTTCGACCCGGCAAGCGGTGAATTCATCAGAGAATCCCTTGTCAGTCCGGCAACAGTAAATTCTTTTCCGTATACCGTCAGCTTATCGCCGACTTCCGCAATTCCTTCTTTCCAATAAAATACCGGAATATAAACCTGTCCGTCTTTCGGCTGGATTACGTTCCCCTCTGTGTTAAGAAGGAAATCAAAATATTTGTTCTGGACGGCAAATCCGTTGTCCTCCACACTGTCTGCCAATGATGTTTTTTCAAACATNNAACATAATCTGCGAATTTTCTATATTCAGAAATTCCGCAATTTGAAGCTGTTCGATTTTGTCGTTTGATTCTGTAAATTTTTGCAGGCGTTCCTTATTGACGTCCCCTGCGTGCATTTGGAAAATATGCGGTGTTTTTGCCTGCGTCATCAGTGTATCTGCCGCACCCATTAAATTGATAAACAGGATACTTGCCAGCGACACAAGCAGTGCTGCCGCAAAAACAAACAGCACCGTGGCGATTGTAATCAACCGTGTTTTTCGGATATCATTTTTTACTATTCTTTGATACATACCGGATCCCTCATTTCTTTTTTTCATTCTGAATTTATTGTATCAGCACATGCTTTCACGTACTTTCCCTGATTCAGTCCCGCGAAGCAACGGGATTTGATCTGGGAATACTGTAATTTTAACAAGGGAAAATGAAAGGAAGATGAATAACAGAAAAAATTTTGCACCCGGATAAACGGGTAGATTGAAAGATTATGAAATCGGAAAATATAACGTAAACACACTGCCTTTTCCGATTTCACTTTCGGCAGATACATAACCGCCGTGTTTTTCAAGAATTGTTTTTACCATAGAAAGACCGAGTCCCATACTGCCGCTGTTCATTTTATTTCGTGACTCCTCCTCCTGAAAAAAGCGGTCCCATATTTTCGGCAGGTTTTCGGCTGAGATTCCTATCCCGTTATCGGTCACGGAAACGGCAAGATAATGCTTTTCTTCCGAAACTTGAATGTTAATAACGCCTTTGTATTTACTATAGCAAATGGCATTTTTTATAAGGTTTGACAGACTTCTTACAAACAGTATTTTATCGGCATTCAGTATGAAATCCTCTTTGGGGTTGTCCGGGACGGGTATCGCCATCCCTTTTTCCTCTGCCGGAATCCGATAATCCTCCGCCAGCTCCGAGATAACAGGACCAACGGCAAACAACTCATAATGAAGACCGAACGAAGTCTGATCCGCCCTTGTGAAAAAAAGAAGCTGATTGATCAGTGCCGACATGTTATCCGCCTGCCGGTTAATCACTGCCAATGACTCCTTGGCTTCATGAATACTGTCCGTATGCTGTAACGCATATTCGCTTTCTGTCAGGATGACGGCAAGCGGCGTCCTGAGTTCATGGGAAACATCCGAAGTAAACTGCTTTTCTTTTTCAAAGCTCCGCTCCAGCTTATCCAGCATATAATCTACCGTTTTCCCTAACCTTGCAATTTCATCATTTCCCTCCGGAAGTCCGATCCGTAAAGAAAGTTCGTCGCCGTCGGCAATGCTCTGAGCGGTTTCCTGGATTTTCCGTACGGGACGAAACGCCCTCTTGGTAATAAAAAATCCGGACAGACAGGTCACTAAGACAAATACGGGTAAAAATCCGGAAACGGCAAACACAATAAACCCCCAAGTGGGATCGGGAGTTGTCTGCGGTGTCATACCCCTCATCCAATATGTTTCCCGGTCCATTTCAAACGATTGATCATACATAAAGTATGTCTGGTCTTTTATCCCGACCGTCTGAATATTATGATCGGAAAGCGTCATGGAGGCCGAAAAATTCTCCGGAATGATTCCGTCTTGATAGATGTGATCGGAGTTATAAAGCATGAGAAAAACTCCGTTTCCATAAAATTCAAACTCACCGACACCGTCAATTTCGTTTGTGGCATCGTTTACTGTTTCAATCAGGTTTTGTTTTTGATTGGTCAGCATGGATTTTTGAGATAAATTGGTAATCACCGCAAGACTTATCAGAATAAGAAACACCATGAAAAACGCATACCAAAGCGTTACCTTGGCGCGTATGGAAAGAGATGTTATCTGAATGGATTTTAATCGGGAGAATGTTTTTCGGAAGATATTTCTCCTATGCTGTTTCATACCGTTTTTTCCTTTCTCATAACGTATCCGACGCCGCGTACGGTATGCAGCAATTTAGGTTTTGCATCCTTATCAATTTTCAGCCGCAAACGACGGATATAAACATCAATCATATTGGAAGCTCCCTGGTATTCAAAATCCCAGAGGTGCTCTTCCAACTGCTGACGTGAGAGAACAACACCCTCGTTCCGCATGAAATATTCCAGCATGGAAAATTCTTTTGCCGATAATCCTATGATCTTATCCGCCCTCATAACAACATGACTGTCTGCGTTCAGTATCAAGTCAGCGATTTGCAGCTGATTGCTGACCGTATCATAATTTCTTCTGATCATCGCCCGAATTCTGGCTAAAAGCTCACCGAAATGAAACGGCTTTACCAGATAGTCATCCGCCCCCAAATCCAAGCCCTTAATCCGGTCGTCGGGTGCGTCTTTTGCCGTCAGGAAAAGGACAGGCGTCTTCTTTTTCCCGCCGCGTAAATGTGACAGCACTTCATATCCGTTTTTCCTGGGCATCAATATATCCAGAATAATGATATCGTAATCTGCTATCCGGATATAATCCATTGCCTCCTCCCCGTCATGGCAGAAATCCACACTGTATCCTTCGACTTTCAGTTTTTTTACGATCACCCGGTTGAGGTCTTTTTCATCTTCGACAACCAATACTTTCATGAAACGGTTCCTTTCAAGGATATGTTGGTTTGGATTTCATCTGTATCGGACTTTATTTATACTTAATATACCGTCAAATAATAACCCACGCGGGGTTATTATTTGACAGCCTTTATTTTTAACCGCCGGAAATACTCAAAATGTCTGCCATCCGGCTGTCTGGTTCGTTCTACCATCCTTTCAATGACTTTTTCACGAAAGCTTTCCTTTTTATCCGCCGGAAGCACTTGCAAAAACGGAACAAGGCACGGCTGGTCGATCCACTTTATCATTTCCTCGCTGTCGGCAAAATACCGGTCGGTAATTTCTTTCTGTACATCATATATCAGAAAATCCATACCCGCCATCAAATCTACGTATTCCTTTTTGCTTAACATGGTCCACGGCCATATAAAATCAGTGAAATATGTTTGATACTCCGGCAGTTCCATAACTGTCCCCGCAATCTCATTAAAGGTTAAACAGGTTCCGCTTGCCGCAAAGTTCCACGCAATTTTTCCATTCTCTTTTAATGCTTTCATACAATTATCCAAAAGTTTTTTGTGATCGTGTACCCAATGCAGCGCCGCATTTGAAAAAATAAGATCAAACTGGTTTTCAAACGACATTTCATTGATATCCATACATACAAAGGAGAGATTGGGTTTCTTTAATTGATTCGCCGTTTCAATCATCCCTTCGGAAGCATCCAAACCCACCGCCTTGCCGTCCGGTAAAAGCGCCGCTATTTGCTCCGTCAGCACTCCGTCGCCGCAGCCGATGTCGAGGACTTCTTCCTTTCCCTGCAGTTTGAGTTCGGAAATCAATTTACTCCCCCACTCTTTTTGATGTTTGGAAGCATTTTTATACTTCTCTCCGTTAAACTCATACTTTCCAGCCATAATGTTCCTCCCGAAATTATTTTCGCTCCTTTTTCCCGTCACTCATTTATTTGAAAACTCTTTTGACGAAGTTATATAACCCGTTGTTCCAAACGGCAAAGTCATGTCCTCCCGGCATCGTATACCAGAGATGCGGGACATGATTGTTTGTCAATGTCTGATGATACTGTTCGGAAATACCCAGTAACCCATCTTCTGTTCCCACACATAATAATACCAGCCTTGGCACTTCATTTCCCTCTTTTACAGCCAAATCTTCTGCCGGCATTTGACCGATCAGTCCGGGTGCGGATGAAAATCCGCCAATGTAAGCAAAACGTTGCAATCTGCTGAATCCGATAAACAGAGATTCCTTTCCGCCCATTGATAAACCTGCAATCGCCGTATCCTCCCGCTTTGCCGATACCGGATAATTTTCTTCGATAAACGGCATAAGACTGCCCTCTAAATCATGAATNNGCATCGTATTGGATGTGGGATTGTCATTTTCTCTGGCTCTGACATTGGGAATGACAACAAACATTTCTTTGGCTTCTCCCTTGGCAATCAGATTGCCGATAATCGTTTTCGGCTGCCCTCCATCTCTTACCCATTCATTATGATCTCCTCCGATTCCGTGAAGCAGATAAAGAACCGGATACTCCTTATCTTCAGAATAATTGGGCGGGAACAATATA
>DBDL01000067.1 GCA_002293545.1 Lachnoclostridium sp. UBA933
GATGAAATGCGTTTTGGAAATTATTTAGTTACTAAAAATATCAAATTAGGAGAACCTCCTGCCGGCCTTCTTGAAATTCCAAAGGATTTTACCGAATTAAAAGCTCCGGATTTCAGTGAATTGGGAGGGATGCTTGAAATGTTCCAAAGCGGAAAAAAATGAACCGCAAGGGGGGGGCATGAAAAAGTTGTTTGTTTTGGAATGTATGTTCCATAAAATATTTTGTAAGGAGTTTTGTATGAATACGAAACGATTTTTAGGAACAATAACCTTCATCGCAGGGGTTATGATCATGTTGAGCCTTACAGCCTGTGATAATGGAACCGAAACCGGACCCGGCAATGGCGATGATGAAGAGGGAACATTAACCGGAAGCGTCACAATCGACGGTATTCCCAAATACACCCATAGAATTTGGGCTGACATTTCTTTGCTGGGCGGTAACGGTGAAATCTCATATCAATGGATCAGAGGGGCTTCCACAAACATTGGAACAGGCGTGTATTATGACATTACTGCGGCGGATATTGGCCAGACGCTGAAAGTGCGGGTAAGACGATCAGAGGAGACCGGTACGAAAACAAGCGCTGCCGTTACTCCCGCGTATCATAAAATCGGCGACCAAGGCCCCGCCGGGGGAATAGTTTTTTATGATGATATGCAGGGGGATTGGCTGCCGTCCGGCAAACGTTTTATAGAAATCGCCGACAAAGATGTTTCGACTTCGCCGCTTCCGTGGGGAGTTAGCGGTACAGAGGTAACAGCCGCTGATTATGGATCGCAATTGGGCAAAGGCAAACTATGCCATGACGCGGCTGTTAGCGCCGGAGCCGGAAACGGAACGGCGGCAGGGGAATGTGAAGCATATACCGTTACCCTGTACGATGACGAGTTATGGGAAAGAACTTTTGACGACTGGTTTTTGCCCGGCCTTGGAGAGATGACCAGAATGCTGGATTACCAAGAGAAAGACAACTCTCCTTATTCAGAATTAACCTATAACAATAATAATCCGGGATTAAACGGTAAATATTGGACTTCTTTTATTAGCAGTGCAAACGATGCCTACTTTGTAGGTTTTGTATCTGACCCTGATCAATACGGATCACTGTATACAGAAAGAACAGCTCAACATAAAGTTCGTGCTATTCGCTGGTTTTAAACCGTCTGCGTAAATTTTGTTCTGTAATAAGCGGTTGAAATCATCTCCGAAAAGCTATCCGGCTTTTTGCCGGATAGCACAACAGCCCCCGCAATTTCCCGCATTTATATAAAAAGCAAAAGACAGTATTTCAACAAATTAAAACAATTAACAAAAAGACCGCTGATACCGATAAAAAAATATGAACATTCAAATCTTCGGAAAAAGCAAATGTTTCGACACTAAAAAAACCGAACGCTACTTTAAGGAACGCAGCATCAAGTTTCAAAGCATAGACATTGTAAAATACGGTTTAAGCCCTGGCGAATACCAAAGCGTAAAATCAGCCGTAGGCGGCTTTGATAAATTGATAGACACGCAATCAAAGGAATACGGAAACAGGCACATAGAGTACCTTTCCTCCGAAACAGACAAAGAAGAAGCCCTTATCGCCAATCCTGCAATGTTCAAAACCCCGATTGTCCGCAACGGTTGGATATACCCCCGAAGTCTGGAAATCCTGGGAATAGGCCCGCAAATCGCCGGAAAATGGGTTTATAAGGCTTGACTTTTCCGGCTGATTGTATACACAATATTGTAGGGTGTTGAATGGGTAGGACAATAGTCAGCGCGGACGGAAGATTCGAGTGGGATGAGGCCAAAAGCGGAATCAACAAGAAAGCTCATGGGCTTTATTTTGAAGAGACCCTCCCGGCTTTTGATGATCCTTATCTGCTTGAATTCTATGACGATACTCATTCAGATCAAAGCGAAACGAGGTATAAGGGTTTAGCAGAGTTACAGGATTTTGTCATTTTGTACCTGTCGTATACAGAACCGGCAAGCGGGAGAACCAGGATTATTTCAGTTCGGCCTGCCGAGCCGGTAGAGGAGGCGATGTATTATGAGTGGCGCAAAAACTTTATCTCCTGAACGGATTGCCGAAATAAAGGCATTTAAGAACACTGATTTTTCGGACTGTCCGGTAATGACGGCGGAAGAGCTGAGCAGGCTGCGGCCCCGGCATCCGGAATACTTCAAACCAGTCAAAAAGGCGGTTCAGATACGCCTTGACGCAGATGTTCTGGCTTGGTTCAAAGGTTACGGAAAGGGCTATCAAAGTCGGATAAATGCGGCATTGCGGGGTGTCATGTTGCAAAATATGCAGGATAGAAACATGAGTAAAGTTGAAGGAATCAGAAGTTGAGCTTTTCTGTGGAAGATATGGTGTGCGTAAATTTTTCACGACAACTGTGAAATCTACCTAACCCTTGACAATTACCTGAAAAGGAAGTAAAATCCATACCTATGGATAATTTAGTAGCCCATTGGGATGGTAAATTCATTGCTAGAATTGCTAAGAATCTGCCATTAAAGTCTAAAATGTCTCTTTTCCGGGGGGGGCAAACCCCTGCTATAGTTCTATGATTTATCATAACCCTCTTTCATCACTTGGGGAAAAGATTTTAAATCGTGTCCTTTTGGATACAGAACCTGGTGATAAATTTCTTTTGTCAATCATAGACCCTGATACTTTTGAAAAACTGAAAGAAGAAACCGGAGGTGGAGATTCTCGACAAGTAGAAAAGGCCTTAAAATCTACGGCTGAATTATATTGCCTTTTAGATGATTACAGCGTTATTTCGATAGCTTTATTACAAGTATCACTGGTTTATGATTCTAACAGAGAAGATATATCAGATGCTTTTTACCCCAAAATGAAGGAATATTATCCAAATCTTAACGAAGATCATGATGTACAAAGATACTTTGAAAACATCCAAGAACCACTCTGGGAAAGGGCAAGAGATATTTTCGAGAAAAAAGGACGGACACTTCTTATACCAAAACCAAAGACAGGTTCTGGCAGATATGTTCAATTTCCAAAATCTCAGCAACTTATTCGCTGGAACGAATTAGTTGGATATGCCGACAAATTTATAAAGGCAAAACTTGATCCCTATCAGATATTATCATTCGACGATTTCTGCGATAAAATAGACATTGGCTATGAGTATCAATGTACTCCTGAAGAAAATGAGGCTATTCGGAAAATAATATTCTCCTTTTATAATAGGTGGGACGGACGCAAAACTGATGAGATTAAAATGCAAAGATTTAGCGCACAAGATTCAAGGACTAAAATAACAATCCATGACAATATCAAGTCAGAAATAACATTGAAACTTATCTATGAAAAAATACACATTTACAAAAACGGCCATGGGATCTCAGAGCAAAACTTGCAACAACATATAAACAAACCTATAATCCCCTTTGTTTTTGATGACGAATATATAGATTGGATATATACAATAAAATCATTACAAGTTACAGATAAATTACTTGTTTTGGTCAATAAATCACATGGAATAAACGCAGTCTGTTTTGAGAAAATGAGGCATGATTTTCTGGAAACAAATTATTTTGATGTATACATTTTTGAAGAATGCAATAACGAAGTCGCCAAATTTGCCAATCTCATGCTTGCCAAAAAAGAGATATATGAAATAATCGGGGGAATCAAATCCCATGGGGATAATAATTTTGCAAATAATATACTTGGAAGCTGGTATGATTTTGCACTTCCAAAGATAAAAATTGTTTTACCTTCTTCTGTACGAGTATTTATTGATTCAAGAGAAATAATTGTAAATAATAATTGTGTTGATTTATCTGATTTAATATTGAAAGAAAATAACGCTAAATTCCCTCTTGAATCAGGAGAACATTCATTCAAATGTACAGACATAAGCCCCGCATATTTTTTTGTTGAAGAGAATAAAATAAATAATAAAACCGGAATAAATCATGGATGGAAAATAGCATCTAATGATTTCCGTCCAGTAAGTCAAAGTGAAAATCCTGATATTGTTGGATTAAAAATCATAAAGTCTAATTCATTTAACGCAAATACAGAATTACGGCCATTTTTAATCAGAAACGAAATTTTGCAGAATAGGCCAATAGAATGGTTGCTAAGTGAGAAAGCAACAAAGATTGAGTTAAGGAGAAAATATGGATACTAAAGGTAAGGTGTTTTGGGGATTATCAAAAACTCTACATAGCGGTACTGCATCAAGAATATCAGTTTTAGGCGAAAAAAAAGAGACAGGGTATATAAAATACTCGGACGATTATAATATAAAAGAAATTTTCCCACCAGAGGGAAAAGTTTTTTGCCCGTCGTCATCAGATTTCTCTTATTGTACATTTCAGGCGGAACTCTACACAAACAAAGCAAAGGCAGATGGTGATGAGTATATCACGTTACCAGATCAACCAAAAGAACTGCGTGCCAAAAATTTATTAAGAAAAAAATCATTAGAGCAATCATTACCCCTAGAAGAATTGCAGGAATTGGATTCCAACCTAAAGGATGGGGTATATTACATCAACATTGAGAATACTAAAGAATTGGTTGGCCCATTTACCAGAAATCAGCGGGGAATAGCCCCCCAAACGCATAAAGAAGCGATTGTTTATGATGTATCATCAGATCCTCTTCTTCAGGACTTGGTATTTATAGATCATGATAGTTTTCTCAATTCGCCAGATATATACCCTCAAAAAAGAAAAATTGATTGCATGTCCGATGAGCAATTAAAAGATTGGTTTAGAACAAAATTAAAGGAAGCCAAAGGATTTCCGACTGAAGAGATGAAGTCAATGGAAACTATGATGAAAGTCTTGAAGTCAAAATTGCTTCCTAATGCCGTTGATCTTGATCGTGATCGGTACAGGCGTATCAAAAAAAACCTCGAGCAGTTTGTTTTTTCCTATGGTGAACTACAAGATGTTCTTGTTGGTGATGGATTTGCCAAGATCAGTGAAAAAATTGATAAGATGCGCCTTGAAATAAAGCAAGAATATGAATCACAGCTCCATGATGAACTAAAAAATCTACATGAGGAAAAATCTGCATTGGAAAACAAGCGTGACAGCATTTCTGCACAGCTCAATGAATTAAAATCTTTAGAAAGAGAATATTGAAAAAGAAACTGATTTTTTGAGGAAGAATTATGAGACACTAATCCAGGAGTTCAAATTAGGTATAAGAGTAAACACTCGGAGCGTAGAAGCTAATCAGCATTATGTAAAGCCGATGTATTATGAAATTCCCAAAAATGGCAAGTCTTTTGTTGATCTGAAAGCTGAGAATGACCTTGAGCCATATAATATTATAGAAAAAAACCTGTCCAGGATGGGATACAATGATGAATTACTTACTCTTTATAGAGATAACGGTGATTCTCTTTTGAAAGCTCAGGCGGTATTTATTCCTTGCATATCATGGGANNTGCGCAAAGCATTGGAAACGCAAAGGTATTCGCAATGAATGTTGAGCATGACTGGCTTCATTATAAAGATTTTTGTGATAATGGTCCGATCTCAATTTGGAAAGATGCCATAGAAGAAAAGAACACAAACTACATTCTTGTCCTGGAAGATTTGAATATCACGCAACCAGAATGCGGTTGTGCCCCGCTCCTTGATGTTATAAACGGATACAGACCGGTTTTAGAAGGAACT
>DBDL01000094.1 GCA_002293545.1 Lachnoclostridium sp. UBA933
CCGCCGGAAGCAATCAGCGGAACCGATACGGTTTTTTCAGCCAGCTTCATCAATTCAAGGTCATATCCGGAGAGCGTGCCGTCATTGTCAATACTGTTTAAACAAATTTCTCCCGCGCCAAGCTCCTGTGCGCGTTTTATCCAACTGACGGCATCTATCCCGGTTGCCAGTCTTGCCCCGTCTATATACACCTCGTATCCGCTCGGCATTTTACCGTTTCTTTTTACCTGAACGGATACTACGATACACTGCGAACCAAAAGCTTCCGCACCATCCGAAATAATCTGCGGATTTCTCACCGCCATAGAGTCTACACTGATTTTTTCGGCTCCCGCTTTCAGTGTTTCATACATATCATTCAAATCCTTGATACCGCCGCCGACAGTAAACGGAATAAAAACGCACCGTGCCACTTTTTTTACGGTTTCCATGTCAATCCCCCGTTTCTGGGCGCTCGCTGTCACATCATAAAAAATCAATTCGTCAATCCCGGCATGATACATCGTGACCGCCAGACTTTCGGCGGGCGCTACGTCAATATTATCTTGAAACCGCACCGCTTTTGTTACCCTGCCGTTTATCATATCAAAGCAGGCAATCAATCGTTTGCTCAGCATAAGGTTTTCCCCTCCTTTTCAAGACGAAGGAAACTGTCAAGCAGTAAAAGTCCGGCTTCGCCGCTTTTTTCAGCATGAAACTGTGTACCGTAAATATTATTCCTGCATACGGCCGCCGTGAACGAACCTCCATAATCTGCCTCACCCCACAAATCGGCAGAGTCGGCAGGGTTCGCATAATAAGAATTGACAAAATAAAAGGAATCGTCCTGCGTCCCAAGAGGTGTGCTTTTTATAAACCGAACCTGATTCCATCCCATCTGCGGTACTCTGGTCTTTTGGGAATCGAATCTGACCACACCGCCTTTTAACCAGCCAAGACAATCCGTATTTTCTTCCTCACTGTGTTCAAACAGAATTTGCATCCCGACACAAATCCCCAAGAAAAAAACGTTCTTTTGCAATACCATTTTTTCCAGCGCTTCTGTCATCCCCATTTTAACAAGCGATTCCATCGTTGCTTTTGCACTTCCCACGCCCGGCAGTATAATATGTGCGGCGTCATATAAATCCTTTGGATGATAAGCAAATGCGGCTTCATATCCAAGCCGATTCACAGCATGCATAACACTGGGGGCATTCCCTGCCTTATAATCAATAATTTTTATCATTTCCTCAACCTCCTCGCTGCCTGTACAAATCCCAAGAACAAATCCGCTTTCCGCCGCACCGGTAAAAATAAATCCTAATAACCGTTTCCGATAAAGCAAGCGGCACAAAAGTCAGAGGCACATTTGCCGCACGCCTTTTCAAGCCCGTCCATACTAATATATCCTAAACTGTCCGCTCCGATTTGCCGGCAGATTTCATCTATCCCCACTTTATTCGCAATCAAATTTTCTTCACTGTCTATGTCCGTACCATAATGACAGGTATAACGGAAAGGAGGGGAGGATATTCGCATATGAACCTCTCTTGCCCCCGCACTTTTAAGGCTCCGCACAATCTTTTCGCTCGTCGTTCCCCGCACAATAGAATCATCCACAAGTACGACCCGCTTATTCCTGACGACCGCCGCCAGGGGATTCAGCTTGAGCCGGACGGCACTGTCCCTCTGTGTCTGTGTCGGATATATAAAGCTCCTGCCAATATACCGGTTCTTTTCAAAACCGGTCACAAATGGTATTTTGCTTCCGGCACTGTATCCGCTCGCGGCATTCAGTCCGGAATCCGGTACGCCGCATACCACGTCTGCATCCGCGGGATGTTCCCGTGCCAGTTCAAGATACATATTGCACCGTGCTTCATAGACGGAAAGACCGTCTATGACCGAATCCGGTCTTGCAAAATAAACATACTCAAAAATACAAAGTCCCCTGTGATTCTCCTTTTGTTTCAATCTGATTCCTTGATCCGTTATCACCCCCTTTTCTATCACTATCACTTCACCGGGGCGCACATCTCTTACAAACCGAAAGCCGCATGTGTCAAGGGCGCAGCTTTCTGATGCGACAGCAATCCCGGTTTCATTTTCTCCGATACAAAGAGGTCTGAATCCGTTTGGATCCCGGACAGCAATAAGCTTTTCCCTGCCGCTGGCAATGATAAGGGAGAATGCCCCTTCCAATAACCCGGCGGCTTTTATAATGCCTGAAACCGTATTTTTTTCTTTTGTTATGTAATACGCAATCAGTGCCGATATCACTTCGCTGTCACTGGTTGCCCCAAAATAAAGTCCCTGCCCTTTCAGTCTTTTCCGGATCTTTTTTGCATTGGTAATATTGCCGTTGTGAGCGGCGGCAATCCTGCCGGTCAGGTAATCCGCCGTAAACGGACCGACATTCTCTTTCATGCTCCCGCCGGTCGTCGAATACCGGGTATGACCGACTGCGACACTGCCTTTCGGCAAAGCTTCCAGTCTGGCTCCCGTAAATACTTCACTGACAAGACCGGTATTTTTATAACAGGCAATGTTATTATCGTTTATGACGGCAATACCGGCACCCTCCTGCCCGCGGTGCTGGAGCGAGAGAAGTCCATTATAAGTAATGCCGACGGATTCCTCTGTCACTAAGCTGACTCCGAAAACAGCGCATTCTTCATGAAGCTTACGGTCAATTCTCATATGTCTTAAGTATCCCTTCCGCAATGGCTCTTTTCGTAGTGCGCATATCCATTGCCTGTTTTTCGATATATCTGTGCGCTTCTTTTTCACTCATATTCATAAAAGATATTAAGATACATTTCGCACGGTCCACAATCCGGATATCATCAATTTTCTGTTTCAGCTTGGTATTTTCGGCCTGTATTTTTTTTATTCTGCTGCACGCTGACCTTGCGAGTGATAACGCCGACCAAAAAATGGTTTTATTTACAGGCTTTGAAACGGTCAGCACGCCCTCATTTTCACAAACAGCGGACACGGCTTCATAAAATTCACTTTTCACTATTAAAATGACCTGTGCGGTACCTTTTGAAGCAATATGACGGGAAAGGCTTTCTCCGGAGGCATCACGCAGCGGGGCGTTGACAATGACCAGATCGAAATCCCTCTCCAGCAGAATCCTCCTCGCTTCACCGCAGGACTGTACGGCAGTGATTTGACAGATTGACGCGGCGCTTATTATTTCGGAAAAAAATTGCGTTCCTTTTTCCGAGCTTGAAACGATCATAACATTTTCCATCACATCACCGCCTTTCTGTTATATAATCAGGCATTCCCTTATTAAATAATACTAAAATATCTTTTTTTATAAAACTCCGCTTTATTATTGACCGCCGAAAAATCCCCGGCTTCACTCCTCTTGCTTGCAATGTATTTTGAAAGCAATTCCTCACCGATAATATCTTTTACAAAGCCGCTGTCCTCCGCAAGCCTGATTGCTTCGTCCATACTTGCCGGCAGAGGCGTAAGGGATTTCGTCACATCTTTATCCGCCGTATACAAATCCGCATGACCGGCAGGCGGTAAATCCAAGTCTTTTTCAATCCCGTAGAATCCCGCCGCAATAATAAGTGCAAACGCAAGATACGGATTCATTGAGGGATCGGGGGAACGCAGTTCCATTCTGACCTTTTCCCCGAAAGCCGCGGGAATCCGTATTAATTGTGAGCGGTTCCGGTGCGACCACGAAACATATCCCGGTGCTTCAAACTTCCCGAACCGCTCATAGGAATTGGCAAGCGGATTCAGAAAAATTGTCAGCTCCGGTACTTTGGCAAGTATCCCGGCAATAAAACTTTCAGCGGTATCCGAATGTCCTTCCGCGATGTTCTTAAAAATATTCAGTCCGTTTTTCGCAAGGGAAAGATTGACATGCATCCCGCTTCCTGCGGATTCCAGTATCGGTTTCGGCATAAACGATGCAAAAAATCCATTACGCGAGGCAACCGCTTTGACAACGGTTTTAAATGACTGCAAATTATCGGCACTGGTCAGTGCGTCACCGAACCTGAAATCAATCTCATTCTGTCCCGGTCCCTGCTCATGATGCGAGGTTTCCGGCTTAATCCCCATTTCTTCAAGTGTCAGGCAGATTTCACGGCGTATATCACCGCCGCGGTCAAGAGGCAGTATATCCAGATAGCCGCCTTTGTCAAGCGGCGTATCTGTCGGATTGCCGTCCTCATCCGTTTTAAAAAGATAGAATTCACATTCCGCCCCGACTTTGCATACATATCCCATCTTCTCACACTGTCCGATTACTTTTTTCAATATATTCCGGCTGTCATGGGCATATAACGTTCCATCCGGGTTTTTCACATCACAATAAAACCGAATCACTCTGCCCGGACCCGGACGCCACGGCAGAACCATCAATGTCGCGGGATCGGGAAACAGAAATAAATCCGACTGCGTGACGTCCTTAAACCCGCGGACGGCGTGTGCGTCGAAAGAAACACCGCTTTCAAAAGCAGATTCCAGTTCATCCGCCATAATGGAAATGCTTTTTTGGGTTCCGAACAAATCACAGAAATTAAGCCAGATGAATTTAACATCATTTTCCCTTACAAATTCCAACACTTCGCTTTCTGTATGATTCATAACAGTTTTCCTCCTTATTCTACGGTAACACTTTTGGCAAGGTTTCTCGGTTTGTCAATATCCAGTCCCTTGTTTGCGGCAACATAATAACTGAAAAGCTGCAAAACAATGACGGAAAGAGAGGGTGAAAATAATTCGCAGGATTCCGGTAAACCGATAACCGAAAGCTTATCATCCGGTTTCACCCCGGCGGAATTTCCGATTAACAATACTTTTGCACCCCGGCTGATTACCTGCTCCGCATTGCTCATGAGTTTCCCGTGCAGCCGCTTACAGTTTGAGATTGCCACAACCAATGTGTTTTCTTCAATCAGGGAAATCGTTCCATGCTTTAATTCACCGCCCGCATAGGCTTCCGAATGGATATAGGATATCTCTTTCAGCTTCAAAGAACCTTCCAGCGCAATTGCGTAATCAATGTTCCGTCCGATGAAAAAAATGCTTTTATAGCCAACGCAGGCGGACGCATATTTTTGTATGGAATCAATCTGTTCAAGAATACTCTCCGCTTTATCAGGCAAAGCCTCAATTTCTTTTAATAATCCGTCCTCTGTTTCCGTACCGCCTCCGGCAGTTTCCGGCAATTTCCCCAACCGGTCGGCAAACCGTACCGCTAATATGTATAACAGTACAAGCTGTGCGGAAAATGCTTTGGTCGTCGCAACTGCGATTTCGGGTCCTGCGGCTGTAAACAGGCAAAAATCCGCTTCTTTCGCAATGGTACTGCCGACTACATTGACTATGGACAAGGTAACGGCACCCCCGGATTTTGCTTCACGCATGGCGGCTATGGTGTCAGCGGTTTCTCCGGACTGACTGATTAGAATTACCAGTGTTTTATCGTCAATCACTGCGTCCCGGTACCGGAACTCACTGGCAAGCTCAACTTCAACCGCTGGGAATCTGCACAATCTCTCAAAAACATATTTTGCGGCAAACCCGGCATTATATGCCGAACCGCATGCGGTAATGACGATTTTATTAAACTTTGTTATATCAATACGGCGGATGACGGTTTTATTTTCGTTATCGGATAACGCCGAGCTGATCGTATCCCTCAGCACCTTGGGCTGTTCGATGATTTCCTTGAGCATGAAATGCGGATACCCGCCCTTTTCAGCATTGAGGGGGTTCCATGTAATGGTTTCCGGCGATTTCATAAGCGGTTCTTTATCCATATTGAAAAACTGGACCGTATCCTTTTTCAGCACCGTAATTTCTTTGTCATCAAGATAATAAACTTTATTCGTATGTTTCAACACGGCGGGGACATCGGACGCAATAAAATTTCCGTGTCCGGACACGCCGATAATCAACGGATTGTCTTTTTTTACGGCAATCAGTGTTCCGGGATCATCCACACACATTATCCCAAGGGCAAAGGAACCCTCCAGCCGGTTGGCAACCTTACCCACCGTTTCCATTATATTGCCGTCATAATAGTATTCGGCAAGCTGTGCAATTACCTCGCTGTCGGTTTCGGAAATAAACTTAACGCCTTTTTTTTCAAGGCGTTCTTTCAATTGTTTATAGTTTTCTATGATTCCGTTATGAACCACTGCGATTTTGTTTTGATTCCCCACATGGGGATGAGAATTAATATCGGATGGCTCCCCGTGGGTAGCCCACCGGGTATGACCGATACCCATAAATCCCTTTGCGGGAAAATCCGCCAGTCGTGCATCCAATGCCGTTAGACGTCCTTTTTGTTTCACCACGTCAAAAAATCCGCTTTCACTGTAAACCGCAATCCCTGCCGAGTCATATCCCCGGTATTCTAACTTTTTCAGCCCTTCCACAATAATGGGAACTGCGTTTTCCTTTCCTACATAACCTATGATTCCACACATAACAAAGACCCCCGGTCTATAAAGAATTTATGAATTTTTGCAGCCTCGATAATGCTTCTTTGATGCTGTCTATTGAATATGCATAGGAACACCGGACATATCCGGCGCCGCATTCTCCGAATGCCGTACCCGGCACGACAGCCAGCCGCTGTTCCTGAAGAAGCCTCGTGCAGAATTCCTCCGATGTCATACCGAATCGTTCCACGGACGGAAATAAATAAAACGCACCGCGGGCTTCAAAACAGTCTATCCCCATTTTCCGCAGTTCACTTAACATAAAGCGGCGTCTGACATCGTATTCTTTTCTCATCGAAGCAACGCTTTTCTTCCCGCTTCGCAAAGCCTCCAGCCCGCCGTATTGTGCAATGGTAGGCGCACACATAATAACGTATTGATGGATTTTGGTCATAGCCGCTATCAGCTCCTCAGAACCGCAGGCATATCCCAGCCGCCATCCTGTCATGGCATAAGCTTTTGAAAAACCATTTAAAACAATTGTCTTATCATACATACCCGGCAGCGACGCAATGCTCTTGTGCGGGGTATTCCCGTAAGTCAGCTCGGCATATATTTCATCACTTATCAGAATGATTTTATGCTCTCTGAGTAACTCTGCAATTTTTTCCAGATCCCCATGTTCAAGAACGGCACCGGTCGGATTGTTAGGGTAGTTCAGTATGATTGCTTTTGTTTTTCCGGTGATTCGGGATTTGATATCATCAGCGGTTACCCGAAAACCGTTTCCGGCATTTGTCGGTATGGATACGGGAATGCCTCCTGCCATCAAAATACATGGCTTATATGATACAAAGCATGGTTCAGCCACCAGCACTTCATCACCGGGATTAAGCACGGCACGGAAAGCTACGTCAATCCCTTCGCTGGCTCCGACCGTTACAAGAATTTGTGTGCCGGGATGATACCGAAGCCCGTACTGCTCCGACATATAACGGCTGATCTCATTTCGCAGCGCCGGCATACCGGCATTGGCGGTATACATCGTATGACGCTGTTCAAGGGAAAAGACGGCTTCCTCACGGATATGCCACGGTGTAACAAAATCAGGCTCTCCAACGCCGAGCGATACAACGTCTTTCATTTCGGAAGCAATATCAAAAAACCTGCGGATACCGGAATACGGTAAATCCTCTATCGTTTTTGCAATTAAGCTGCTCATGGCGACACAATCATCCTTTCATCTTCACCGCCCTGTTCGTTAAAAATAATTCCGTGATCCTTGAATTTATTTAATACAAAATGGGTGGCAGTGCTAAGAACGGAATCAAGCGGCGAAAGTTTATCGGAAACAAATCCGGCGACGTCGTTCAATGATTTCCCCTCAATAATAACAGCCAGATCATAAGCGCCCGACATAAGGTATACTGCTTTCACTTCGTCAAACCGGTAGATACGTTCGGCGATTCGTTTAAACCCTTTCCCGCGGGACGGTGTTACCTTTACTTCGATCAGAGCCGTAAGGTGCTCGTCGTCCACATATTTCCAGTTAATAAACGCACCGTATCCGCATATTATCTGTTCCTTTTCCATCTGATTGATTTCATTTTCCACATCACCGGAGGGTATGCCTAAAATGACAGAAATTTCTTCTGCTGTAAGCTTCGCATTTTGCTCCAATAAAGAAAGAATATCCTTACGCATAATATTTGCACTCCTTTTTGATATTTTTTATAGTTTCATCTCATAATCAAATAATCGTCACGCCCCGCCCCGACGGATACATATTTAACAGGGCATTCTACGGCATTTTCAATAAACCGGATGTACTTGACTGCCGCATCCGGCAATTCCTCTGCTTTCCTGCATTTTGAGATATCGGTTTTGAACCCGTCCAGATACTCAATGACCGGCGTTGCTCTCAGGAGCTTATCGCCGGAGGGAAAAACCGTTGTCTTTCTGCCGTCAACTTCATATGCGACACAGACCGGAATTTTATCCAGATAAGAAAGAACATCCAGTTTTGTCAGCGCAAGTTCATCCGTACCTTGCATCCGTACCCCGTAACGGCTTGCCGGAATATCAAATCCGCCTACACGCCGGGGTCTGCCGGTCGCGGCTCCGTATTCGCCTCCCGCCTCCCGCAGGGAGGAAGCCTCACCGCCAAACATTTCCGCGGTAAAAGGACCTTCGCCGACACAGCTCGAATAAGCTTTCATGACACCGATTACACGGTCAAGCTTTGCGCCCGGAATACCCGCGCCAATTGCCGCATAGCCAGCCAATGTCTGGGAGGATGTTGTATATGGATAAATGCCGTAATCTATATCACGCAAAGCACCCAACTGCGCCTCAAACAAAATATCCCTGTCTGCTTTCACCGCCGCCGATAAATACTCCGTCGTATCCGTGATATAAGGCAGGAAATGTGAGCCGAATTCATGCAGCCATTGCATTAGTTCATCCAAATCTGCTTCTTCCGTTCCGTAACCTTTCAGCATGATGTTTTTCCATTGAACAATGTCTTTCAGTTTTGCTTTCAATGTACTGAAGTCCAGCAGATCCTCCATCCGCAGACCCTTTTTCATATATTTGTCGCCGTATACAGGGGCGATACCGTTTCTCGTTGAACCGTATTTTTTATCAGCCAGACGTTCTTCTTCCAGTATATCCTGACGCTTATGATACGGCAGACAGATAAATGCTTTGCCACTGATTTTTAAATGCGCGGGCGTGACGCGGATACCTCTTTCCCGGAGTGCTTTCACTTCATGGGATAAATGCTCAAGATCAATCACCATGCCGCCGCCCATAATATTTACCGCGTCCTCACGAAAAATACCGGACGGCAACAGGTTTAATATAAACTTTCCTTTTTCATTGATAACCGTATGTCCGGCGTTGTTCCCGCCCTGATACCGGCATATTATGTTATAATCTTTACTGAGCAAATCGACCATACGGCCTTTGCCCTCATCACCCCAGTTGATTCCGACGATTGCTGCAAGCATATTTTCACCTTACCTTTCTTTATACTGTTATTTGAACATCCATACCGATAAGTTCCCTATTGGCATCCAGAACCTTTTTGACTTCTGCGAGGAATTCTTCGGTCTGTTCTTTCGCTCTCCCTGTAAACTGTTCGGCACAAACCAATTGACCGATTTCGTCTTCGGAAATGCCGAACTCCGTATCCGCGGCGATTCGGGCAATCAGATTATTTTCACCGCCGTGCAGTTTGATTTTTTTTGTGGCTTCCACCGAATGCTGCCGTATTCTTTCATGCAGCAACTGTCTGTCACCGCCCTTTTTCACACAGTACATAAGAATGTTTTCCGTTGCCATAAACGGCAGTTCTTCATCCAAATGCTTTTTGATTACATTCGGATAGACGGACATACCTTCCGCAATATTAATTACCAGAGAGAGAATGGCATCCACAGCCAAAAAAGCTTCCGGAATCGCAATGCGTCTGTTTGCGGAATCGTCCAAAGTTCTTTCCAGCCATTGTGCGCTTGCGGTCAATGCGGGGTTGAGTGTATCTACCGTCACATAACGGGCTAACGATGCGATTCTTTCGCTTCTCATAGGATTCCGTTTATATGCCATAGCGGAGGAACCCACCTGATCCGCTTCAAAGGGTTCGTCAACTTCTTTCATATGTGCCAATAATCTCATATCATTTGAAAACTTACAGGCACTCTGAGCAATTCCGGACAATACTGACAGGGTATAATAGTCTGCTTTTCTTGAATACGTTTGACCGCTGACGGGGTATACTCCTTCAAAACCCATCTTTTTCGTTATCTTTTGCTCCAGTGCCTTTACTTTTTCATGATCGCCGTCAAACAGGGAAAGAAAACTGGCGCCCGTACCCGTTGTCCCTTTACAACCTAGCAGCTTCATGTTTTCCAATGTAAACTCAAGCTGTTTTAAGTCAAACAGCAAATCCTGTATCCACAGTGCCGAACGTTTACCGACAGTGGTTGGCTGCGCCGCTTGAAAATGAGTATAAGCAAGACACGGCAATGCTTTATGTTTATCCGCAAAATCGTACAGCTTGGCAATGGCGTTTATGAGCAGCTTCTTTATTAACAGCAATGCGGAGTGCTGTAAAATAATATCCGTGTTATCACCCACATAACAGGAAGTCGCGCCGAGGTGGATAATCGGTTTTGCTTTCGGGCACTGTTCCCCGTAGGCACGAATATGTGCCATAACATCGTGTCTGGTTTCTCTTTCAAATCGGTCTGCCGTATCATAATTGATATCAGATATATGCGTCTTCATCTCGCTGATTTGCTCTTGGCTGACCTCAAGCCCAAGCTCTTTTTGACTTTCTGCAAGGGCAATCCATAATCTGCGCCACGTCGAAAATTTATTGTTATCCGAAAAAACGGACTGCATTTCCTTACTGGCATACCTTTTACATAAAGGATTTTCATATCTGTCAAACATTTTGGAACCTCCTTAAACATTCGGTATAAATTTGAGATGTCTTATATAAAACAGCATCCGGGACATGATCAAACAGCATTTCGCCGTTTATTTTATTGTTAATCAGCCAGTCCCTTACAAACTGCTTGTCATAGCTTCTCGGCGATATTCCCGCCCGGTAATTTGACAGACTCCAGAATCTGCTCGAATCCGGTGTAAATATTTCGTCCGCCAGTATCAGGTTATTTTCTGTATCCAGACCGAACTCAAACTTCGTATCTGCAATGATAATGCCTTTACCATATGCATAATTATAACACAAATGATACAGCTTCAAGCTGATTTCCTTAATTTTTTTTGTTAGCTGTATGCCTATTGTATCCTCAACCGTTTGAGCGGAAACATATTCGTCATGTCCTGTACGGGCTTTTGTGGACGGCGTAAAGACCGGAGCATCCAGCTTTTCCGCCAACTTATATTCGCCGGCTATCCTTTGCCCGCAAAATTCCCCGGTTGCCAAATAGGTTTCCCACATATGCCCGAACATATATCCCCTGACGATAAATTCAAAGGGCAGGATTTTCAGTTTCTTTACTAAAACGGTACGTCCTTCAAACTCATCTCTCCGGAAATATTCGGGCATGTCTTCAAGATTGCCTGATATCATATGATTGGGAATGATATTCTTGGTGAACCCAAACCAAAACAAAGAAATTGCATTTAATATTTTCCCTTTGTCCGGTACCTGTTTGGATAAAACAACGTCAAATGCGGATATTCTGTCCGTTGTGACGATAACCAGTTTGTCAGCCGAAATCTCATATACTTCCCGGACTTTTCCGCTTGTCAGTTTTTTCATGGGGAACCTCCATTATCTGTCTGTTCGACATTTTTCATTATATCATTACGCGTACTATATGTAACGCCTTAAAACAAGATATTTCCTTTGTTTTATATCAGTCATATTTATGCGCTTAAACACAAATACTGAAAAAGACGCCCATCACATAATACTTGCCAAGGACAGCCAATAATCAATCTTACCCCTCGATTATTGACCGGCTCAAGTATAATCTGATGAACGTCTTTGTTCAACTTTACCTGATTATTATATCAGGGTACCGATTAACTGTCAATGAAATTATTAAAATACCAGCAATGCAAACGGCTTCATTTGTTTATTTCACTCCTTTAAATATCATCATTGTTTAAAATATAATGCGGATATTATTCTGTCAAGAAAGTATCAATACTGCAAAAAACAGGCGCCGGGAAATGTATTCACAAATATTTCGATAGAAGTCAAAAAAGATTCGACAAACCACCCTCTTGCCGAATCTTTCTATTTTAATATGCTTGATGGTACTTTGTCTGATTCAGATACTTCTCCTTTGTTGCCAGTCCGCCGCGAATGTGACGCTCCGATTTATTAATGTCTAACACATTCCTTGCTTTCCCGGCTAAGGTTGGGTTGATTTGAAGCAGACGTTCTGTTACGTCTTTATGTACAGTACTTTTACTAACCCCGAATTGTTTGGCAGTCTGTCTTACAGTGGCATTTTGCTCTACGATGTAATTTGCAATATCTACTGCCCTTTCTTCTATATATCCTTTCAAGAGCATCCCCCTGATAACGTTGTTTTTACAATGTATGCACCGGGGGTAGTGTTTATTCTTTATAATTCGTTATCTCATTCGGATTAACTTGTCAAAATATATACCGCATTTATTTCGTACATGGCATTCTTAATTGTACAGGTAATGTTTCCATTGCCTGCTCCATCCATTTCACCACCCCGTCATTGTCATTCGTTCCGCATATATCATCCGCGGCTTCTTTTACTTCCTGTTTTGCATTTCCCACTGCTATCCGCATGTCACATGCGGCAAACATCGACAGGTCGTTCAGGTTGTCCCCAAACCCTACGATATTTTCATACCCACAATGGTTGCGCAAAAAAATAACTCCGTTTTGTTTGGAAGCCCCTTTTTCAAACACCTCTAAATACCACAAATCCTCACTGTAATTATCCGGATACATTACTAAGTTAATCTCAGGTATTTCTATAAGGGCATCGTGAACCGGCTTTATTTTATCATACACATCAAGAAACATAAAATAAATAATATTTTCTGACGCAATGTCCGAAAAAACAGCCTGGTTAAATGATTTATGGTAACGTACTTTCCGTTCATTTATAAATTGACAAATCGGTTCGGATTCAAGCGACTCATAATACGTCCTCAGATTATTGTCTTTTAATTCATATAATAATCCTGTCATACGCATTGACTGAAGAAGCGAAATAATCGTTGTCACCGTATGAGGCGGAATCCTGTGTATTTTCAGGTAGCTCTTTTTCTCAATGTCATAGACTAATACTCCATTCATCAATACCGCCGGAATACTTAACTTTACCCCGCCCAGTATTTCACATGCCGTTGCCGGCGTTCTTGCCGTCGCAATCGTAAAGTTTATCCCTTTTTCCAGCATATGAATCAATCTCTTTTCCGTATGATCTGATAATTCCGCCGATGAGTTCAGCAGCGTTCCGTCAAGATCGGATATGTACAATGTGTTCATGGCATTCTCTCTTTCATAAATAATAATAAGTTTTCAATGGGTTTCCGCAAATAAGTTTATGCAAATAAACAAATAAGTTTCCAACTGGTTTCCGCAGGTATGCCCTTGTTCTTTTCAAGCAGGTATGTTACACTGAATGCAAAGAATTATGGCGTTGTATATACTATATCATACAAGGAGATCGCTTACTATGTCAATAGACCAAAAGTATTCCCACCGAATGACATCAAAGACCTTACATGTTACAGATTCCAATCATAATCCTCTTGCCGGCGCTCCCGTATCCGTGAAGCAGACAAACCACCAATTCCTGTTTGCCTGCGGTGCGTTTCAGGCGGTATCGGTTGCCAATCCGGACGTAACACTTACCGGTGAAGAAAGGCTTCCGAATGAAACTTTTATGGAAAAATGGCTGACGCTTTTCAATGCGGGTACGTTACCTTTTTACTGGCTGCGTTTTGAGCCGGAACGGGGGAACCCCAGAACAAAAGAGCTGATGAATGCCGCCAAATGGCTGAAAGAAAGNNGAAAGAGGCTGCACTGTAAAGGGGCATCCTCTTTGCTGGCACACTTCTACCGCTCCGTGGCTCCTTGAATTGAGCAACAGAGATATATTACAGGCACAGATTGACCGGATTCACCGGGATGTACGTGATTTCAAGGGCGTCATTGATATGTGGGACGTAATAAATGAAGTGGTTATTATGCCGATCTTTGATAAGTATGACAATGGCATCACAAGATTGGCTAAGGATACCGGCCGTATTGGAATCATCCGCAAAATGTTTGAGGCTGTCCGTGATGTAAATCCGGAAGCAACACTCCTGCTGAATGATTTTAACACATCCATATCCTACGAAATATTGATTGAGGGCTGTCTGGAAGCAGGTGTTCCGATTGACGCTATCGGAATTCAATCGCATCAGCACCAGGGATTCTGGGGACGTGAAAAATTGGATGAGGTGCTGGAACGGTTTGAACGCTTCGGTCTGCCGATTCATTTTACCGAAAACACTTTGATTTCCGGCAATCTTATGCCGCCGCATATTGTGGATTTGAATGATTTTGCCGTGGAGGACTGGCCGTCCACACCGGAAGGCGAACTTCGCCAGGCAAAGGAAGTTGAAATATTTTACCGGAGATTGTTTGAACATCCGCTTGTGGAAGCCATTACAACGTGGAGCTTTGCCGATGACATGTGGCTTCACGCACCTGCCGGATTTTTGCGGAAAGACAATTCAGAAAAACCGTCATACCATAAATTGAAAAGTTTAATCAAGGAGGAATGGTGGACTTCAAAAAATCTTATAACGGATAACAATGGAAATGTTGAGCTTACAGGATTTTTGGGTGAATATGAAATAAAGCACAATGATTCCGCGGCGGTGTTTACTCTGGAAAAATCAAATGCCATGGAGATAGATATCGTATTGTGACAAAAAGCTTTTGATAATCCCATATATAAATTCTACGTACAGACGTCCCTTGATTATCTTACAAAATGGATTCTCAAAACAGTTTTTGAAAAAAATAGGACATCCTCCGACCATACCATTAAGGATGTCCTATTTATGAATATTCCCGTCCATTTTTCTGCTCCTTTCATTTTCACTCTTTTTATCCTGCAAATGTATTTAACAGCGATGCATCTTTTAACTTCCGTTTGATAATACCCTCCTCTTCCTGATTGATCAAATATCCGAAACGCCTCCCGCTTGTTTTCATCAATTCATATTGTCCATTATTATATAACAGTGCCGTATCTTTTTCCAAAGCAAGTCCCGCTCCCTCTCTTTCCTCCATAGCATAATCAAAGTGTTTATGTATCGGTTCGTCATAATGCGGACAATAGTAAAATGGCAGTAATCCCAGACCATCACACCATCCACCGCCGTTTACTTCCTTTTTGCGGGGAATTCTGTGAGCACTGTAACCGGAACGAAACCAGCCTATGGAACCCGTACCGGATCCGCAAAGGATTACTCCTTGATCAAACGCCTCTCTCAAATACACATCTACCAGATGCTTCTTCCATACTTCCATCATCAGCGCCGCATTGCCTCCGCCTGCATAAATGATGTCCGCCTGAAGTATCGACTGTCTGATCTGCATAGGTTCTTTTTTCTCTTTTATTAACCACAAAACCTCTGCTCCGCATTTTAGGTCGCTGATATAGGCTTTCATTGATCCGGTATAATTCTCTGCATCACTGCTTGCCGTCGGAATAAATAAAACCTTGGGGTGCTTTTTTCCCGTTTTTGAAATGATATACTCATCCATTTTTCTTGTACCGCCTTTTCGGAACTCACCGCCGCCAATGGCAACAATTGTACCCATACGATCCCCTCCTTTGCTGGTTCACCGTCCTCTAAATACCGGAACTGATTATTTATCCGAATTTCTATCCTCTTCCCTGCAGAATGAAATTTATCCTGTGTAATCGTAACCCATTACAACTTTATCACATGAAAAACACAAAATATTCACAAAGACCGCATATTTTTAACATAACCCTGCACTATGATAAAAAGTAAGTTATGAAACTCATAACTTTGGTCATTAGAACACCAATAACGTTCTAGTACATACACTCTCTTTTCAAATCAGCCGGAATTCAAGTTTTGGGTGGGATGAGTTCCTGCTGAAGCTTACAAGTTTAGTTTTACACTATTCTCTTCATATATTTTTATCACATTTGCAAAAATGAGTGAGGGTTTCTGTAACCTTTGCTCATTTTTGCGTGAAATTTTCATATACTTATAATACTTTAATTATATCATGAAAATATGATATTTTCAATAGAATAGGAGAGTTGTCTGTGCCAAGTTATACCTATTACGACCTGTTAAACGACATGGAGGATTACCGACTCAAATCTACTCCCCAAAAATTTAAAGTAAATTCCATTGGTTCCACTTACGACAAACGTCATATTTATTCTCTCCGGCTGGGAAGTCCCGACGCCGAAAATAATTATATCCTGATCGGAAGCATTCATGGACGAGAATATATCAATACCTATCTGCTAATCAAACTTGCTCATTATTTTACGAGAATATACTCCCTTCTGGAAAACAATAATACCGCACTTCATATTGTCCCGATGGCCAACCCCGACGGCGTTGTCATTTCACAATCCGGCGCCAAATCCTTAAACAATCATATACTGACATGCGCCGTGGGTAAAATGCTGAAAAGCAATCATACCCTTCATAAAAAATGGAAGGCAAATGCCTGCGGGATTGATTTAAACCGTAACTTTCCGGCGGGCTTTCACCATCAGGGAAAACCCGGTCCCAAATTATATCCGGGCAGTCACCCTGCCTCCTCAAAAGAAACCAAAGCACTAATGGCTTATGTCGAATCAATCAGAAACCCCAATGCCGTGATTCATTATCATTCAAGGGGAAATCTTATCTATTGGGATTATAATGTCCCTGATCCGCTGAAGACAAAAAACTATCGGCTCGCTACGCTCGCCTCCGTCACCATGAATTATAAGTACCTATGCAACACCGTCCATACGGAACCGAACGGCGGATTCGGTGACTGGTGTGTATATACCAAAGGGATTCCTTCTATTACAATTGAAAACGGCAGGTTCCGCACTCCTGTCCCGCGCTGGCAATTCTCTGAAATCTACCGGAAGAACCTCGCTTTCTTGCAGCAATTAATTACCGGTCATAACATATAATAAAGGAGTTCTTTATGTTCACACTTCTAAAGCAGATTAATTTATATTTGTGGGGCGGACCGATGATGATTCTGCTCTTAGGCACACATATATACTTTACGTTCCGCCTGCGTTTTGTACAGCGTAAGGTTTTCCGGGGACTCAGATTATCCGTAACGAACATATCCGCACTGACAACGACTCTGGCAGCCACGTTGGGAACCGGCAATATTATCGGTATCGGGACTGCCGTTTATTTCGGCGGTCCCGGCTCGGTATTCTGGTGCTGGATTACCGGTCTGGCGGGAATGGCAACTACCTATGCCGAATCCTACCTTTCTTACCGGTATAAGGACCGGAAACATCATGTCGGCGGTCCGATGATTCTGCTGAAAGATGTATTGCAAAAAAAACAGCTCGCCGTCCTATATGCGGCTGCGATATGCTGTGCCGCTTTCTGTATCGGAGGGATGACGCAAAGCAATGCGATTACTCTGATTGCGTCTTCGATTACCGACATATCGCCGTCGGTAATCGGTATCCTTATTGTTATTTTAACCGGTCTTGCCATCCTGAGAAATGTTACTTTCATAGAATCTGTCTGCGGAAAGCTCGTTCCCGCTATGGGATTCTTCTTCTTAGGCGGCTGTTTCCTGCTGCTGATACAGGGGCATGATTTCTTGATTCCTGCCTTGACCGCTATCGGAAAGGGTGCCTTTTCCTTTCAGAGCTTTGGAAGCGGGGTACTTGGGTACGCAGTAAGCCGCGCCATCCGTTACGGTGTTGCCAGAGGTCTGTACACAAATGAGGCAGGACTCGGAACTGCGGGGATTATCGCCGCAGGAAGTCATATCAGGGATGCTCACAATGAAAATGTTTCGCCGGAAACAAAGGCGCTGGTTTCTATGTGTGCAACATTCTTTGATACAGTTATTCTATGCGCCGTTACCGGAATTGCCATTACTATTTTCCTGCTTCAATACCCCGATGCGATATCGCACATGCAAAGCGGACAAATTACGCTTGCCACCTTTTCCACACTCCCGTTTTTCGGCGTGGAAATCATGTACATATCAACGATTGCCTTTGCCCTGGCCACTCTGATCGGATACAATACAATACAATACAATACAATTATAATCTTTCCATTTCTAAGCCATGAATAAGTTTTCCACCATTCATTACTGAACTTAGTTTTCAACTTTTGCTTCTTTTTCAGCACCGGCACTTCACTAGCTTCACTGTCTGACGACGAATCCATTTGTAAAAATCCTTCACGAAACTGTAAAATACACTATAACAGCCAATAGCCAAATTTCACAAACACTATTATTCTCGCTTCAATGTTCTTGCAATGATTGACTGGAAACTGATATCACCGACTATTGACTCGCTACTGAGTGGAATAAACACTATCGCAGAACTCTGGGGAAGTACTATTTTAAGAAAGCAACGGCCAGTGAGTGGGAGACGACTCGCTANNCGGTCGGCTCACTGGATTTTATTTGGGAGCTGAGTGATTTGATTAATCTGTTCCTCGCTCTTCCCTGCCTGTACGCCCTCCTCCGGTTAAGAAAAAATGTACATGGATAACTGCATATCACAACTTTCATTCCTTATTGTAACTTCAATCTTCGGACGTCAACGCATAAATAAAGGCATTCCCTTTCTTCCCTACCCGGTCAATAATCTTTAAGAAATGCATAATATGGAGCGCCGTCCTTGCCTGACCAATAGGAAGTTTCGTACCTTTACTGTATTCCTTTACCGTAAACCGATCGCCTAATTCCGCCGGAATCAACATCCGGTAATCCTCGATCCTCTCAAGCAGCACCTCATCCACAATGCGGATGGGAATCCGGTCATAGCGGACAGAGCCCTTTTTCCGATCCTCGCTCCACCCGTTTAAAAGCCTTGATTCTTCCATGTCAATCAATAAAATATAGATAGATAAATTCGGATGGCTCAAATAGGATTTAATCTTGTATAGTTCATGAAAAACAAAATAAGGGCTTCCTCTCTTAGGGGATTTACGGCGGCTTGTCACTTCGCCGGTTTCCTCATCAATCCAAGAAAGCCATTTGACGGCAGGAACCGGATAAGCAATCGTCACTTTTTTCTCCGGCAGATAAACATCAAGCTTTCTCCTCATGACATTGAAATTTCCGGTTTGTACTTCAATAATACCATCGTCCGTAACAATATCGGCGACAAATCCATGGACTCTCTGCTCATGTTTTTCTTCATCCGGTTCCAGATAGTTTTTTACGACCGCATGAATTGTTTTTTCCTTTAATGTTCCGATCCCGTTCCTCTCACGTTCGTTCTCAATGATTTTTCGGCACGCTGCCTCAAATACGGCGTCCCTTTTCGTTTTCCTGTCCATAATACGCATTACTTCCATGCTTTCTTGAATAGTGTTTATCCAATAAATACTGCGGGGCATTTTTTACCTGTGGGTTCAATGCCAAGGTGTGATATGCCATTTCTGCAACCTTATCCATAACAACCGCATGATAAACTGCCTCCGATGGTGATTTCCCCCATGCAAAAGGACCATGATTTTTCACATTAATCCCCGGAACCTCCATTGGGTCTTTATCCGCAACTGTTTCAATAATAACCGCTCCCGTATTTCCTTCATAATCGGTTTCAATTTCTTCTCCCGTCAAATCTCTGGTGCAGGGAATTTCCCCATAAAAATAATCCGCATGAGTCGTTCCCAATGCCGGAACTGCCATTCCTGCCTGCGCAAATGCCACCGCCCATGCCGAGTGAGTATGGACAATTCCTGCAAGACTTTTATAAGCCTGATATAAACGAATATGCGTTTTGGTATCGGATGAAGGACGGTATCTGCCTTCTATGATGTTCATATCAAAATCCACTACCGTCATATCCGAAGCCGTTAATTCATCATAATCCACACCGCTTGGTTTAATAACAACCAAACCTGTTTTACGGTCGATACCGCTTACATTTCCCCATGTATAGATTACCATGCCTTTTGTGACCAGCTCCATATTAGCATCATAAACTTCTTTTTTTAAAGACTCCAGCATTTTTATATTCCTTTCCTGATAATGTATTCTTCAAACTTTTGATTACTGCCTCCGGCGTTTTACTGTCCGCTGTCAGTGTATAACCCTTTTCACTGATATCATTAAGATAATGCGCATCGGAGTCAGACAATACCTTGCATTCCAATAGATACGGATTCTCTTTTTGCAGACGATGCAAATTCGAGAAATCTTTCAATTCTACAATATGAAATTTACTTTCCGGAGGAACAAAACCCAGATTACTGAGTAAACTGTTTGCCTGTTTGTCGATGTGCGCCGGAATCATAATCCCGCCGTAGGAATCCACCAAATCATAAACACGGTCAAATGAAATATTTGCCGCATTAATCAGAAGCTTATCTTTTTTACCGATCACCTCGTCCTCCGCATTATAAAGAAGCTGTGTTCCAAAAATCTCTTCGTTATTTTTCACTTCCATCAGTTGTTTATAGACAAACGCATCCCATGCCATTGCTTTTTTTATATCAGCAAATAAACATACCACATGGACTTCTTCCAATGTTGTCAGTTCCATTCCGGGTATTACCGTTATGCCGTAATCTTTTCCGATCTTCATTGCCGCTTCACAATTGCCGCAGCTATTGTGATCGGTAACGGCAATGACATCCAGCCCTTTCAGCATGGACATTCCTATAATATTACCCGGTGTCATGTCATGATCTCCGCACGGAGAAAGACAGGAATGTATATGCAAATCATATGTCAGCGTCATCCCTTTTTCTCCATCATTTTCATTACCTTTACCGCCGCTTCAAAAATCGGCTGTTCCGTACGGAACACCGGAATTCCTTCTGTTTTTGCTTTTTCACTTGCCGTATCGTCCAAAACGGAGCTTTCCGCCAAAATGATACATGCCGTTTCCGTCAGGCTCGCCACCGCCAAGGTATTGACATTCCCCATAACCGTTATCCAAACAGCTCCTGCCGGAGCTTTTGACATGGCAATACTGAGCAGATCACAGCAAAACGGTTTTGTTATCTCTGTTTCCATTTGACTGCTTTCGTTAATCAATTGAAAAGACTCTTCTCCTAATAAATCTTTTACTGTCATAACTGCTATCCCTTTCCGTCCGGTTTTTTATCAAAGCTTGAAATTTCGTCAGTGATTTTGTCCACAAACTCACGCAGGAGATGAACACAGTCCCGCTGTGCGGCAATACCGCGAACAATATCCTCCGCCAAGGCTTTACAGGTTGGCGCGCCGCAGGCACCGCAATCCAGACCCGGAAACTTCTTGCATAAATCTTCCACCTGCGACATCAATTGTATGCTCTCTTTCAAATTGTGTCCCAGTTTAAACACCGGTTCGTATTCTACGCCCTGTGTCCATTCCGAATCCTTTTCATCCAATTGAACATGATTGCAGGCAATCGGCATATACTTCCGCAAACGCTGTAATTTGACTTTCGCAACATACGGATTTTCTACCGTCAGCACACCGCCGACACATCCGCCGCTGCAAGCGTTCAACTCAATAAACTCCAAGTTGGAAAACTTTTGATCCTCTAAGTCTTCCAGCACCCGGATTACATTTTCAATTCCGTCTGCCGCCAAATAATTCTCATTCAGCAGTCCGGCTGCTTCTCCTCCGGTGCTCCCCCAACTGATACCGATTTTGCCGCTGATGGCATATTCCTCTGTATCATTGCCGATTTCGGTCATTTCATGAACCAATCTCGGATAGATTTCTTTGATGGCAAGCACACCGTCCACTTCGCTTTTATCAATCCCTAACGGCGCTTTCATTGCCGAAACCTTAGCCGGACACGGTGAAATAAAAATAATGCCGACTTTTTCGGAAGGAAGCCCTGTTTTTTCAACCGCCCTTTTCCTCGCAAGCGACGCCGCCAAATCCACCGGAGCCATAATCGGAAGCAGATGCTCAAGGAGATTCGGGAAACGGACACGGATCAGCCGCACAATAGACGGACATGCCGTACTGATTAACGGCCATTGTTCCGGATGATTTTTTACATATTCCCTCGAATGTGCGGAAATCACTTCCGCCGCCCCGCTGATTTCATATACGTCATCAAAGCCCATCCGGACCAATGCCGAAAGCAGTATATTGACATCTTCCAGATTATTGACCTGTGCATATAAAGCCGGCGCGGGTAAGGCAACCGTATATTCAAACTTCTCCATAAGCTCCATGGAATCATAGGCAGCTTTTTTTGCATGATGAGGACAAATCCGGATACATTCCCCGCAATCAATGCAAAATTCATTGGTAATTGCCGCTTTCCCGTTACGCACGCGGATTGCCTCGGTGGGGCATTGCCGGATACAGGTGGTGCAGCCCTTGCATTTANNACAGATTTTGAAAACTTATCCATATCATTCTCCCCCAATCAATGTATGATTACATCGACTCCAGACAATTGCAAAATCAATGTAATTATTATATGTTCACTTTCATTTTAACGGTTGTCCCGACTCCCAGCTCTGACTCGACAACCATCTCATCGGTATATTTTTTC
>DBDL01000116.1:0-3552 GCA_002293545.1 Lachnoclostridium sp. UBA933
TGTTAATGATCTCATCCAGTGAATAAATTATTTTGGCGCCGGCTTTTTTAATAATGCCTTTTGTCCTGAAACGCTCATGAATATTAGAAACCAAAACATTTTTGGTATATTTCAAGATATCAATCGGATTATTAGAAAAGATGATTTCTATTTTATCCGATATGTTTTTGTAGTAATCTAAAATATCTACGCCGGTAAAAGGATTGGTCCGCTCTTTACTGGTAAATATGTTACGGTACTCTTTTTCCGTAAACTCATCGGAGAACGGGTTGATTCCTTTTTCATCAATTTTATCAAGGGTTGCGATCGGATTGCCCACTTCATCTTTGGGATAGTTCAATTGGACATAGCATTTTTTAACACCTCTTGTAATACCGTCTAAAATCAGTGAAAAACGATTTCGGCTCAGCATAGGAAAGACAACGCCGACTTCATCCCCAAACTTGTTATGAATGTCCTTTCCAACAGTATCCAATGAAACAAAATTCCCCTGTGCCCTTGCTAATAAACTTTCGGTTACGCCGACAATATCCCTGTCATTTAAAATGATGTGATCACTTTTGGAAACATTCAATATCGTTTCTACAACAATACTTTCCAAATCGTCGCCGGATTTTATAATAGGAGCTCTGATACCCCGTGATACTGTACCAATATTTCTCATGCGCATCCTCCTTTTCTTCATTACTGTTAATATATTATCTCGCAGAAACTATTATAATACAAAAGCAGCAATAAGTAAAAGTTTTTTTGAGTGAATCGAAAGTGAAATAATCTCCATACAGCAAAATATCCCTTAAAATAAGGGATATCAGACGACAGACAAGAATCGTACAAAATATTGATATGATCAAGTCATTCAGTAAAGCTATATGATATAATCGGGGTGACGGGATTTGAACCCACGACCTCTACGTCCCGAACGTAGCGCTNNTAGCCAAGCTGAGCCACACCCCGATTTTACGGACATAAAAAATGTCCAAAATCATTATAACTTAATTCTATAAAAAGAACAAGAGAAAAATAAAAAAACTCTCTGAATTTTTTTGTCATGTCTTTGACAGCAGTTTGTAAATAAATCTACAGAAGTACATTGACCGAACGGTATGGCTCAGCGGAACTATCTTCGCTTACTGTCTTTGTATCGTCGGAAGTATTCTCATTGTCCTCCGGTTCTAACGTATCTTTTTGAATTTCATCTGCCTTTTTGTCATTGCCTTTTCCATTTGCCTCCCTTACTTCTTTGACGGATTTATTCACCTTCGTGAGTTCACGCATAACATAATCGGAAGAAGATTCAATTCTTGATCTTAGGTTGGAAAGTCTGCCTTGTTTGCCTTCGGTAGAACTGCCTCTTGCCTGATCAAGCTTGATTTCAGATTCCATGATACGGGCTTCACCTTCTTGTCTTGTTTTGACGCTTTGCGCCGCTTTCACACTTTCCATAGAAGAACTTGCGTTGACCAGTCCGTGCATGGAAGCGGAATCCATTGTTCCCGGTTCCGTTTCCTGCTCTTTGTTTTTCACGGCATTTGCAGTCGCTTCTTCTGCCCTTCTTTCCATCTGCTCTTTTTGAAGCTCCATTTTTCTTTGTGTCAATTGCCTGTTCAAATCCTGAAGCTGCTGCTGGAGTTCTTTTCTCCTGTTCATTTTTTCTTCCGCAGACATATCTTTATTTTCATTTAACTTTTTTAACTTGCTCTGAACATCCATAATTTGCCTCTGAATAGAATTCAGAATACTGTCCTGACGACTGCTGTTTACCGCTTGAGAATTTCTTGCGTCGGCGTTGTTTGATATAGAATTTATATTCATATTGACTACCTCCGTTTAATCATCTTGTATCCTACTCAGTATATCGGCACCTGTATAGGCAACGTTAGTCAGGTGTTCTCAATGGTCTTTATTTTGTTGTGAACCGCCGCACAATTTTATACCGGTCATCAAATTATGACATCCCGTGGTCAGGTTTTCTTTGGTATAATAAGAAAAAATATTGTGGGAGGAAGTATATGGCAGATACAAATATTGATTACGGCGATTCTTTTGGAATCGGTACATTTAAGCGTGAAATTGTCGGACAGCTTGGCGGGGAAGTGTGGGAGAAGATAACAGATAATGCCGTGATTCCCGATATGGGAACGGAATACCAACATAAATGTGCAAACATGAAAGTGTTTATGGAAAGGTTTGACCATATTGCCGGCAGGCAGACTGCAAAAAAGGTATTATCAAAAGTACGGCATGGATTACAGCCTTCTCAAAGTGCCTGGGCAAGAGAGAAGTTTCTGGAAATCGGGAATCTGGATGATTTTATTGAGCAGCAAAAGAAAGAGGAGATCGCTGACTTTGAAAAGCTCTTAGAAGAAGGAAAGGATTTTTACGGGCAGCCGATTAACCGGGAAGTTATCGACTTCCTTAAAGCCAACCCTACGTTACTTTCAGGAATCCGGAAAGGGAACAAGATTTATATTACGCAGTTTCCCGCACAGGCAATGGATTACCTTCACGCTCCGGATCCCAGAATGAAACGTTTTTATGCTTGTCATTGCCCTTTTGCAAGGGATTCGATACTGACGGAAGAAGTTGTTTCCCCGACGTTATGTTATTGCAGTCTTGGACATGCGATTGNNTTAACTTTTGGGAGGCAGTATTTGATACGGAGCTGGAGGGAGAAGTCTTGACGTCAGCATTGAACGGCGATGAGATGTGCAGGTTTACGGTAACCATACCGGATAAAATTATGAATGCCTAATCTTTCATATATTGCAAATAGGCTTTCACAAATTTATGGTAACGCTGTTTTGATATGGGAATATTCATATCATTTTCAAGAATGATTTCTGTTGTATGATATTTATTTACATATTTTAANNGTATATCTGTTTATATATTTTAAATGAATCAGAAAAGCCCGGTGACACCGGAAAAAATCACTGCCGAGTTCCTTTTCGACATCATCGAGTTTTGCATAATATTCTATTTCTGCCTGTTTGGTATACAATATTACCTTTCGGTTATTGACCTCCGCACAATAGATATCATTTAGAAATACCTTTGTCCGATTGGTCTTTGTCTTTATCATGATACTTCTTACCGTATTTTCATTTTCTTTCAATAAACGGTTTATTGTGTTTTTTTCCTTACATATGTCAATCGCTCTTTGAAATACGGAAAGAAATTTGATTCGTTCAATCGGTTTGATCAGGTAATGAAAAGCTTTTACGTCAAATGCCTGCATTATATATTCGTCAGAGCCTGTTACAAATATAATCTCTGCTTTGCAGTTTCTTTTCCTTATTCTGCTTGCCGTTTCAATACCGGACAGTTTATCCATTTTGATATCCATAATGATAATATCAAAATCCAAGGAGGTATCCAATAATTCTTCGCCGGAAGCGAAAGTATATAATCTGTACTGCTGTATACCCGCTTTTACCAGATTGATTATATTCTCACGTTCCAGTGTTTTGTCTTCACAAATTGCTATGTTCATAAATACTTCCCCCCCAAATGTCGTTTCATCAATATATACAACGCAGGAATTCTTTG
>DBDL01000116.1:3619-5123 GCA_002293545.1 Lachnoclostridium sp. UBA933
AGTTTTTTATGTCATTTCATATAGAAAAACAGGTATACATTGCATTTTATGTAATTATGCGATATGGTATAGTATATCATCAAACTTTACAGGAGTCAAAATGATACAATTATTATTAGCACTTATCTATTTGTCCTTTATTAGCTTAGGCTTGCCGGACTCCCTGCTTGGGGCGGCATGGCCGTCGATGTATATAGAATTCGGCGTACCGGTTTCCTATGCCGGTGCAGTTTCTGTTATTATCGCTGTAGGAGCAGTCATATCCAGTCTGCAAAGCGATCGGCTCACAAAAAAATACGGGACAGGACGGATAACTGCTTTCAGTGTTTCGCTGACCGCCGTTTCGTTATTTGGATTTTCACTATGTCATTCCTTTCCGATGCTGTGTCTGTGGGCAGTTCCTTATGGGCTTGGAGCGGGAAGCGTTGACGCTTCTTTAAATAATTATGTGGCACTGCATTATAAAAGCCGTCATATGAGTTGGCTGCATTGTATGTGGGGAGTAGGAGCCTCTGCTGGTCCGTACATAATGAGATATGCCCTGACCGGCGGGAAAGGCTGGAATATGGGATATCGTTACGTTGCTTTTATTCAGATGGCATTGACGGTTATTTTATTTGTTTGTCTGCCGTTATGGAGAAAAAGTAACCATGACATCATAAATACCCAAGCGGACAAATCGGAGAAGAAGGCACTCACATTAAAACAGGTTTTTCGTATCAAGGGGACAAAAGAAATCCTGACGGCGTTTTTCTGCTATTGTGCCATTGAGCAGACAGCAGGTCTGTGGGCGGGCAGTTATTTTGTACTGCATAACGGTATGTCTGCTAATCGGGCAGCCGGATTCGCCAGTATGCTTTTTATCGGGATCACAGTTGGGAGAGCAATCAGCGGATTTTTGACGTTTAAACTCAATGATGTCAAAATGATACGGTTAGGTCAGGGAATTATCCTGGCGGGAATCATTTTATTGCTGCTGCCGTTTGGGGAAACCGTGTCTGTTCCCGGATTGATTCTGATTGGTTTGGGGTGTGCGCCGATTTTTCCCTGCGTAATCCATTCCACACCGGAATTCTTCGGTGCCGATAAATCGCAGGCGATTATCGGTATTCAGATGGCATATGCCTGTATCGGGACTTGTGTGATGCCGCCGTTATTCGGTGTGATTGCCAATGTTATCAGTATTGCATTGCTTCCTGTCTTTTTACTTATTCTTCTTGTTGTCATGTTTTTGGAATATGAATTTTTGTTAAAAAAAATTTTTGTTGACAAATAAAATAATATCTCATATAATAATAATTATCAATAAAAACAAAATATCAAAAAGGAGGATTTATCATGAAAAAATTTATTTGTACCGTTTGCGGTTATGTCCACGAGGGAACGGAACCGCCTGAAAAATGTCCGCAATGCAAAGCTCCCGCATCAAAATTTAAAGAGCAGGCAAGCGAGGGACTTGTCTATGCCGACGAACATGTAATCGGCGTTGCCAAAGATGTTGATC
>DBDL01000126.1 GCA_002293545.1 Lachnoclostridium sp. UBA933
AGGAACTTCTATAGCAAAACCGCATTTTGCGCAGCGTTTTGGAACAAAACGGGAGCAAATGCGCAGACTTCCGAGGTAACTAACCGAGTTTCCGAGGAAGTCTAATCATTTTCCTTAAAATAAATTTTCCGTTAAACAGAATACTCCCCATAGTGTTTTATAAACAGTTAATCATTAATATATCCTGCCAAAATATCTGGAACGGAGTTCTTCAATCTTACCCAACTCAATCAGCCTGATAATTTCAGTAGAAATACGATCCGCAAATTCCTTGTGACGCAGGGACACTCCAAAAGCATATTTCTCTGGATTGAATATCTCTCCGACCACCGCCAGATTGTTTTCTGGATGGCTGTAGGCCTGATACTCCAGTACAGGCGCATCTGCAATAACCGCATCGATAATATCAGAACAAAGCGCCGACGAAGCATCTTCGATTTCATTAAAAGAAACAAAAGGTATCCCTAAATTACGGAGCAATATTTCCGCAGGACCTCCTGCAAGAACACCGGATTTTTTTTCTTCCAAATCATAAACCGAATCTATTTTTTCTTCCGAAAGAGCAACCGAAGTCATTGCCGCAGTTATAGTTGATGTAATATATGCCGTAATTCCCACACAGCCCAGCATCCACAAAGCCGAAAAAATATGCCACAACCAGCGGTACCGTTGATTCTTAACCTCAAAACTTGGGGGAATTTTTTTGGTAGAAAACACCGAAATTACATCATAAAAGGTATAGGCAATTCCGTCCCGCCACTTTTGAGGAAAATCAGATTGCACTTTTCTTCTAATTAGGGTGATAACAAAACACGCTCCTGTCATTCCGCAGAACAAAAGGAGATACGAAGCAATTTGTCCCTGCTGTTTCATCTCTGTAAACACCGAATTGGTATCATTTTTATGGCAGATCATAATACGCAATCCCCCATCGTACCATGGCCAGATAAACCGCACCTGTTTTGTTCGTTCATAGGTTACACTGAGATTTGAAACAATTACATCGATGTCCCCTTTTTCTGCAGCCAATAGCATTTCTTCCATTGACTGAAAACGGATATATTCAGTTTGAATACCCAGTTCCATTTCAAGCAATGTCCATAAATCAATTGCCATTCCGGAATAAAGCTCTGTCCCTGTTGGGAACATTCTCATTTGTTCTATAACAAAAGGCGGACTGATATGAATTCCCGCTTTGATCGCCGGCGCGCCAAAAAGCATTCCTGATAATGAAATATATAAAACTGCTGGCAGTACTTTTGCTGAATTCATCGTATATTCTCTCCGGTGAATTACGGAACATGCAAAACCTAAGACTTAGATTTTGCATGTTCCTTGTTCCGGTTACAGCGGCAGATAGTGGGTTATCTTGTCAAAATAAATGGCAAGCGCATCGGGGCTTATAAAATCACCCCAGGTCATAAGCTGTTTATCCTTGTCGCAATATACCCAGTGGAGCAATCCGCAGCGGAAATTTCCGGTTTCTCCGCCTTTTTTACCCAAGCCGTAAATCGTATTGGCATACTTGAACTCAAAAGCATTGGAAACAGCGGTGGTTCCGTGAAAGTCATACGCTTTAAACCCAAGATTTTTACACAATCTGCTCATCCCCTTTCCGGTCATAGCAAGACCGATTCCGTCTCCTGTCATGGCAGTATCCACTTTCATTTTGTCCAGCACCTCTTTGAGGTTTTTATAGCCGTATTGGACACCGAAAACTGCCGAAAAATCGAGCAATTCCTGCTCCATATCCTTGTTGGTATCACAAAACTGTTTGATCACCGGAAAAAGGATGTCATGATTGTTATCCCCCGCCAGAGTTACCAACCCATTAGCCGCAGCAGCCTGTAAAGCAGCGGCAAAACCGCATACTCCCCAATTATTCTGATTCAATTCATAAATTTTCATAGTTCCTCCAAAGAAAAAATAATGCAAACGAAGTCCTTGCAAATACTTCAGAAATTTTTGCAAGAATTTTAATTTTCGGAAACTTGTCCAAAGGCACACAAAATTAATTTCTGTAGTACACAGTATCCGTTTTCCATTTGATAGGAATCTCAGTCTTAAAAATAACACCTTCATTTTCAAGGGTTACCTTATCGGGCGCCGGCGAATCAGTGTCAAAAAGCTCTCTAAGCATGTCAAACATTTTTCCTTGAGAATCCTCTACCAGAGAAGCTTCAAATATTTGAAATTGACATTCGCCGCCTGAAATAATTTCTTGCTTTGCATGAATATAGATATAATCATTTGTATCTTCACCAACATTTATTCCGATGGCAAATTCCAGGACTCGGTTTTTGTCTATATCTCCCAGCGGATAATCATCTATAGAGCGTATATCATCAAACAATTCTGTTTCAGTAGAACTCAGCATACTGAACCATTTATTATCTTTCATATCAGGCAGATAACTTCTACTTGCTTTTTCCATCCATACACAGGAGCTGTCAGGATCGCATTTTTGCTCCTTAATCTTTAATTTATTGCCAATAAGTTTGATATCTGTTGTATTGGTAACATGAAAGATAAGTTTTTTCCCATCTTGCTCAAATCTCACCCCTGTAATATCAGCAGATTTTACTTTCAGTTCCGCTGTACCTGATTTCACTAATGCTCCTGTTATAGTAATAGTTGCCATACAATTTTCCTCCAAAAAAATATGATTTGAAAACATGCAAAACCTAAAATCAGTTTTTACGCATTCCCTGTTCCGGTTACGGTTAGCTCACTTTTTCCAGCACAAACTTTTGAGCAATTGTTTTATTGGCGCTGTACAAGTGCACCCGCTGTCCTGACACAAATGTTGCGCCATACACATCAACACATTTCCCGGAGTGCTTTGAAACAAACATGACGTATTTTCCGTCTTCGCTCAGTACAATTTTCCAAAGCTGATTATCCCCGCCGTGATAGGGGTGCATGATAATTGATGTACCGTCCGTTGTTTTTGCTCCGTTGACATCAAATACCAAATCCGATCCGTCCTGCATAATGCAGTAAAAATCATCTTTTACCGGTTTGAGCGTGAAAATCTGTTCCGGTTTGCCTGCAAATTTGCCAAGACACAGATTTTTATCACCTCTGAACTGCACACAGAAATTGGGATCATGACTTTTGATCCTGAATTTCCCATTCATCAGGGCGCTGATTTTTTCGGCACTATTCTTGCCGATACTGTTAAAATCCATAACAACACTCCTGTACAAATAAAGTTGGTTAGATTTTAGTGACGGCCTTTACACCTTCCTAAAAATCCGTTTCCCCGCGAGTTTGCCGTTTGCAACGGTATTTGAGACTCCCAGGGGATCATACGCTACCTTCCCCGTACCATCGCCGAGGACAAAATGACAGTAGTTGCCATTTTCAAACAGAAGTATCTCGTACTCAGCATTTTTCGGCTGGTATGAGATATCTTCTTTTACAACTATGAACCTGTTCTTTGTGAGATTTCCGAGAATCTCCGCAGGCTGGAGCATTGTAGCTTCATGGTCAACCCATTTTTTCTCCAGTGCCTGCACAAAGAAATCAATCGCGTCGATCCGTTTTTTTGTCAGTTCCTCGGCAAGATGGATCACCGCAAGGTAATAACACCCATACTCGCCGATAATTTTCATTACTTTTTGCCTGCTTTCATTGGCAACCATTTGTACCTCCGTTAAACGCCGATTTCCCCCAGCGCGCGGTCAAATAGGATGATGGTATTGTGAATACCCGCCAGTCCTATAATGTGGGTGCACAGGGAACACAGGTCAGGGTCTTGTTTCATTTTTTCCCAGAGCGACCGCAATTGTGTTTCCCGGTCACGTTGATCTGTTTTAGTTTCCTGAACAAAAACCGGCAGGATCGCTTTTATCTGGGCAATGGACGCTGCCTGCCGGCACAATCCGAGGGTTTCTTGAAAGATGGTTTCTGCTGCGGAAAAATAGTTTCTGATTAACTGACATGTTTCATCAAGCTGTTTCAGCGTAAAGGCATCCCGGTTTCGCCGGTATGCCCGGCGCGTATCAGGATTGTACCCGCCGCCATTGCTCCGGGAACTGCCTAAAACTTCATCGATTACGCATAATCTGCCCCTGAGAATACCGATCTCCGACGCAATGGGAATACGATATTTCTCGGCCTGTTTCTCTACCAGACCAATAAAGGCACGCACCTCGTCGATAAATGTATACCGGTGTTCCTCAAGCTGAGTAACCAGTGAAGAAACCGAAAACAGCATTTGATCAAACTCCTCTTTTATGGGTATGAGTATCATCTGTACCACTCCTCTAATTAAGGGAAAGGAACCGTTTCATAGAACCGCTCTTTTCATCATGCTCGACAATAAAATCCAAATCCTGTTCACGGAGCGTGACTTTAAGATGGGTAAGACAGTTGTCTTCCGCGTATTCATTCAGCTTTCCGGTGGACGCATCAACGATGACACCGTTTGTTGTGCTGATGATATCTTTGTATTCATTAAAAAGCACACGTCTGTATTTTTCGCACAGGAGCTTGATATTCTCCTGATTGGTAAAAGGATTATCCTCTCCTTCAATATGGGAGAACTTTTTTTCGACCAGACTACCCAGCTGATTGCATAATGAGTCAACCAGATCGAGCAGTTTGATCATCTTCAGTCCTTCTTCCTCAATTGTTATCCTGACATGCTTGATCAGAGCCTCGACAATTTTGCCGATTATCTCTTTGTACTCTTTGTTCTGAACTTCTGTCCTAGAGGCACTCTTCCCGTCACTTCCATACTCCTTTTCATGCTGTGTTTTCTCAAGAATGAAAAAATGTATGAGCGCGGTTGTCCTCTCCCTGGTACTATCTACAATACCTTCAACCAAACCTTCATCCATCTTGCCTTGTGTCACTACCCCCACAATCATGAAGGGCAACTCAAAGCTTGCCTCTTCAATGGTATAGTGAGGCACAGGCATCCCCTTCATAAACGTATCCGCCTGATACCGTTCGCTCAAAGCGGCAGAATTCCTGTCCGCAATCTCCCTGCCCGTTGCCACATCTGTCAGTACTTGTCCGATATAATCACTCAGTTTCAGCATATCTGTTCCTTTTCTTTAGCAACCCTCAAGATTGATTTACTTGTTTATCCGGCTTTTTTTTCCACTGCTTTTGTCAGGATACTGTTTTCGAGAACATCGAGGATTCTGCCCATACCCGCAGGCATCTCATCCTGAACAGCCTTTACATTGATATGCAGTGAATACTCCTTCTCGACCTTCTCCGAGGTGGAAGCTTTTTTCTGATGGGATACGCTCGCATTGATTTTGACGTTTGCGGTAAACCCGAATCCCTTGTAACCGGCAGAAGCTTCTATCGATGCATCTGCCTTTGTTTCACTGCTGGTGTCCGCGGTACTGACTGAATTGATTTTTACATTGAAATCGATATCCGCATTCGCAATGCGGATAAACGGAATCGGCATTATCGTCAGGATGGGAACGCTGATTTCCATATCCTGATACTTTGCCGGCTCAGTACCCTGCGCGGGAGCGATCTCCTTGGGATACTTGAAGCTGACATAAACCGGATCACCAGCGGCATCCCCCTCTTTTGGCGGCGTAAACCCAACCTCTTTGATAAAAGCAACCGATGTTCTCGACGACTGCGCCTGCGCGCCGACAACAGCATTCAGAGCGCCGCCGATGATGCTTGAAAAATCAAGCGACGACAGTTCCTGTCCCGGATTATAATTATTCATATAATCCCTCCCCAACTATTGATAGGAGATCCATACGAACCTCTTATCAATGTTATACAACAATATATTGACTTCCCATTTCCGGCAGCAGGGAAAGGAAGTATATCAACCGCAGAGCAGAGTAATGTATGCCAGTGATATAGTTGAAAGGCGGGTAGAACCCTTTTCGGAGGATCAAAAAAAAACTTTAAGACATTTTTACCTTGTATTAATAAAAAAAAGAATTTTTCTTTTTTTTTCTTGACATAAACAATATATTGTTGTATTAAGTTGACTTAATAGTATGTCAAAGAACGATAAGGTATTATATAATTACAGGGAATCACTCATTCTGCAGGAAAAATCACAAACCACCATCAATAAATACATCAGGGACGCGGACAGATTTCTTGATTTTATCAGTAAGGAGATATCAGGAATAAAAAAACAAGATATTCTGAGGTATAAGGAACACCTGTCTAAACGATATAAACCGGTCAGTGTAAACTCCTATCTAATATCAATAAACAGATTTCTCTCCTATCTGAACAAGAACTCATTCCGTGTAAAAACCATCAGAATTCAGCGCGAAAGCAGCCTGAATAATATGTTCAGCGATGAGGAATACTCACAGCTGGTCAAAACAGCGAAAGAGCATGACAAAATACGTATTTACTATATGATAAGAGTCCTTGCTTCAAGCGGGATACGGATAGGGGAACTCCAATATCTCACAAAGGATACCCTGAAAAGCGGCGGAACCTNNCCTTTGTCCGGGGAAAAACCAAAATACGGGAGATTCTCATTCCTAACTCTCTCTGCCTGGAGCTGCTGGAATACTGCGAAAGTGAACAAATAACCGGTGTCATATTCCACGGCAGAAAGAAGGACAAGCTTATAGACAAGGCACGGATATGGCGGGAACTGAAGGAGCTTGCGGANNCTTAGAACTCGCGGGGATACCTGTCGACAAAGTACACGCCCATAACTTCCGCCATTATTTTGCGAAAAAATATTTGTCCACCTACCACGACCTGGTCGATCTTGCGGATATTCTCGGACACAATTCCATAGAAACCACCCGCATCTATACCCGGACAAGCGGACAGGAAAAACGCTCGCGGATTAACGGCCTCGGACTGTGAATGAATAGCTTAAGAAAGGGGGGAC
>DBDL01000044.1 GCA_002293545.1 Lachnoclostridium sp. UBA933
ACCGGAGCTTGCCGCTAAATTTGAAGTCAACCGTCGTACTATCGGACGGGATATTGACACGCTGTGTCAGGCGGGTATCCCTATCGTTACTCATCAGGGCGCGGGCGGCGGAATTTCGATAATGGAAGGGTTCAAGCTGGACAAGAGCGTTCTGACCGCTTCTGAGCTTTCCGGCATCATTGCGGCACTCAAGGGGCTTGGCAGCGTGTCGGACAAATCAAACATTGAACGGACGCTGGACAAACTCCACGCCAATAGTGATGCCGTTGTTTCCCTGAGTGAGCCTGTTATTATAGACCTCGCTTCGCATTATGGCGGTCAGCTTACCGAGAAAATTGAATTGATAAAACACGCTGTGCTTTACAGTCAGGTCATTGAATTTGATTATTTTTATGAAAAAGGAGAATCTCATCGGTTTATCGAACCATACTTTGTTATTTTCCAATGGTCATCATGGTATGTGTTTGGCTTTTGCCTGGAGAGGTCGGACTTTCGGATGTTCAAGCTGCAACGTCTTTGGAATATGCATTTATGCGACGAGAGATTTGTCCCGCGCGAAATCCCAGCAGGCAAGCGCGACACCAAAACGTGGTTTAAGGAAGAAAAAGAAAACAAACTGGTCGCACTGTTTGACCCGTCGGTAAAATACCAGCTCATCGAAACTTATGGACTGGATTGCTATGAAGAAACAGCCGAAGGACTGCATTTTGAAATTCCGTTTGTAAGACGCGATTATATTCTTACTTGGCTGCTTGGTTTTGGGGGCAAGGTGAAAGTCCTGGAACCGGAGTTTTTAGTGAAAGCCTTGAAAACTGCCGCAGAAAATATTTTGTCGGAATATCAATAAACAAGACATACTGTTGTCGTGTTCCTTGTGTTAAGATAACGAATATAAAAAACAGGAGGATATGATAATGATTGAATCAAGGTGCGGTATTCTGTGCGATAAGTGCGAATACCAGGAGAAAATGGGTTGCGGCGGCTGTGTCCATATTGATAAGCCGTTTTGGGGTGATTCCTGCCCTGTGAAAAGCTGCTGTGAAGGTAAGGGATTGGAACATTGCGGGAAATGCGATGATTTCCCTTGTGAATTGCTGAATCAGTTTGCTTACGATAAAGAACATGGTGATAACGGCAAGCGCATTGAGCAGTGCAGAAAGTGGGCGTAAGTTAAAGGAGGAGATTCTATGTATAACGTTTATGTTTATGTTCTGGATACTTTAGCTGACTGGGAGTTGGGGCATGTTACTGCGGAGCTGAACTCCGGGCGGTTTTTTAAAAACGGTGCACCATGCATATCGCTCAAAACGGTCAGCTATTCCAAAGAACCGATTCATACAATGGGCGGGATGACCGTAACGCCCGATTGTGTGATTGATGATATGGTTATGAGTGAAACAAGCATGTTGTTGTTACCGGGTGCAGATACATGGAACGATCCCAGGCATGGCGCTATCATCAAAAAAGCCGATGAATTACTCTCTGTCGGTGCCGCTGTGTGTGCGATTTGCGGGGCTGCCGCCGCACTTGCGGGCTTCGGGCTGCTGGATGGTCGCCCGCATACCAGCAACGGGGCGGGATTCCTTGAAATGGTTTGTCCGAATTATAAAGGGCAGGATTTTTATATAGACAAGCCATCGGTAGCGGATAATAACCTTATCACCGCCGGCTGCACCGGAGGTTTGCTGTGGGCGAAGCAGATTCTTGAGCGGTTAGGTGTTTTTGGATCAGATACGCTGGAGGCTTGGTATGATTATTTCAGCTCCGGCAAGCTGGAATCTTTCTTTGCCCTCATGCAAACTTTGCCGTCCGGCAAGGAATGAAATAATCATCATAATCCGATCCGGGATTGGGAATGATATATATTCTGTATAGTTGACTTTATACATAAAGTCAACTATACTTTTATAAAAAGGTTGGATAAACGCACTGATTTACATGGATATTGGAATGGACAATGCGGACGGCATTACGGATGGCATTACGACCGGCTGGCTTTTGTGGGAAAAGTACAGTCACGATTTCGCTCTCTGATTTACGTTTTCAGATGTACCAAATACCATGGTTGGTTGTTTGACCGGTTTTTTTGTTATTTTTAAGTATGTAAAAGGAGAAGTGTCTATGTTAAACATCAAAAAACAACCCGTAAGGTTCATCTTGGCTTTCTATCTGATGTGCTTTGTGTTTCGTGCCGTCGAGTACCTTGTAATACGGACGGATCAGAGCGCGATAGGGGAGGCGTTCATCCACAAGCTAATTGGTATCGGTTTGCTTGCGGCAGCGGTTTGGCTCGTTAAATACAATTGGAGTGACATCGGTTTCAAGCCGAAAAACGCTGTAAAAGGAATATGCTTTGGACTATTGTTCGGCGTTGTTGTTTATACGATAGCCTATGGTACGGAGATGCTGCTGCAAACATCGGCGGGAAACACGCCTGCTTTGCGGTTTTATGTCGCCAGCTATTCTGCAGCAGGCGATTCGGTCATTCAAAGCGGCATCGGGTTCATTTTGATTTGCGTGGCGGGGAATATGATTAACGTCGTTATGGAGGAAGGGATTTTTCGCGGNNCTGGAACGGTATTCCTTTATGAAAGCATGTCTGTTTTCCGCATTATTGTTCGGCGTTTGGCATATTGCACAGCCGGTGAGGAACGTACTGGACGGTGTACAGTCGCCGGGCGGCGCATTTATGATGGGGATGATGCTGGCAGGGACAAGTGCGCTGGCAGGGATCCAGTACACGTTGTTGTATCGGCTGACCGGTGCGTTATGGTTCAGTATGGCGGCGCATTTCATCAACAACGCCATTGTCAATCTCTTGCACGTTGCAACGGTTTCCGGTGCGGACGAGATGCAGTCTGTACGAATCGCGATTGCGCAGACGGTGTCATTCATTGTCGTGCTGATTGTATTTATTGTGAAAGCACGGAAAGACGGTCTTTCCGGGGAAAACATCTGAGAAACAGGTGAAATCTGCGGTATATTGAAGGATAAGTACGGGTTTCTTTGGGTACTGTCTGTGCAATGGAACTTGCATAGAGATATTGAAGTTTTGGAGGATGAAAAAATTTCTTTGGGTGCTGTCTGTACAATGGAACTAAGGGGGCAGCAAATTTATTTGAACGGAGGTACATCTATGCGTTATCAAGACATTAAAACGGGGCTGATATCCTTATTCCGGCATGATAAACTGGATGGGTGCATGGACAGCGAATGGGGATTTACGAATGGCACCGATAGAGAAGTCACTAAAATAGGATATGCGACAAACTTAACTCCCGAAACAATCAACGAAGCAGTTAAGTATCATGCGGAATTGATTGTTACTCACCACGACGCATGGGGGTTTATTTACGGAATGAAAGAGAAATGCCTGTCACTGCTGAAAGAAAGCGATACAGCACACGCCTTTTTCCACGCACCGCTTGACGATGCCGACTTTGGTACGAGTTCCTCCCTCGCATCTGCTTTACATCTGACGAATCACCGCAAGGCGATTCCCTATGAGGAAAAATTTCTTGCAGGGGTAATAGGCACACTGGAACAATCGGCGGATTTTGACGAATTTGGAAAACGCTTGTCACATATTCTTGCCGAGCCAATCAAGACATTCAAAAACAATGAGAAACCTATCAGAAAAATATGTGTGGTAACCGGCGCCGGTAATATGACTTCCGATATAAAAATTGCCGTTGATAATCACTGTGACACCTATCTCACAGGAGAATATAATCTGTATTCCCAGCAATACGCAAAATTTGCGGGAATCAACCTGATGATAGGAAGTCACACAAACACAGAGATTTTCGGTGTTTCCGAATTGGTACAAAGGCTGATTGGAAACAGCGGTATGGAAGCAGTCAGGCTTGCGGAAGAAAATTATTAGACCGGGTTTCGCATACGCGAGGGCAGGCGAGTGAATAAACAGGGTTTAAGGCAGGTGGAGCGGTTGAATCGGATATATGAAATACTGAGGAACAACACAGATTTTGACGGCAAATTGAAATATGATGATGCCGCGAACCGTCTTACGATTGTATTTCATGAGTATTTACGTCTTGATTACATAGAAGGCAATGATACGGCTGTCACCGGTGAAGGGCTGATACTATTGAATGATGATCTAACGCATTGGCATATTCAGGAAGATGAAGAAGCTCTTGAAATTGTGACTGCTATTGCCGGCGGTGATGATGTTTTTATTGAGAGGCATAAATTGCGGAGAAATGTTAAACTTATGGATAAAGAGAAATTTGCAAAGAAAAGAGAACGGTATATGAGAAGAAAGTCTTTGCGAATCTATACCGGAACCAAGATTATAAAGCGGGATGGATGATATAGCGCAGACAATAACGAAACAAAGGATATACCGTCAATCTCTGAAAAGAAATGAAAGGATGATCCCAGATGAAGATTGATTTCAAAAAAGAGCAAAAGGAGTTGTATCAGCCCAAAACGACACCGTCAATCATTGATGTGCCGGAGATGGTTTTTATCGCGGTGGACGGCGGGGGCAACCCGAATACGAGTCCTGCGTATAAATCCGCACTGGAAACCCTCTACGGCTTTTCTTACAGCATAAAGATGAGCAAAATGGGCACGGCACAGCCAACAGGCTACTTTGATTTTGTCGTACCGCCCCTTGAAGGGTTATGGTGGTTCAAAGACGGAGGTGTTATTACGGATATTTTGGATAAGGATAACTTTTGCTGGACTTCAATGATCCGCCAACCGGATTTTGTGACGGCAGAGGTGTTTGAATCGACTAGGCTCACACTTGCGGAAAAGAAGCCGGAGCTGGATTTGTCAAAAGCGCGGCTGATGAAGTTTACGGAGGGTCTGTGTGCTCAAATCATGCATATCGGGGCGTACGACGACGAACCGGTTTCTATCGCCGTATTGGAGAGCTTCATTGCGGAATCAGGTTATTTGCCGGACTTCACCGAACCGCGCAGGCATCACGAAATTTACCTTAGTGATCCCCGCAAAACCGCACCGGAGAAGCTAAAAACCGTGATTCGCTATCCAATTAAAAAGGGATAGAATTTTTCTTTCCGCAATTTAATTCGGAGTATTCATACGGAGATATGCGATATTCAATCGAAAAGGCAGTATCCGGGAAAAAGCGGATACTGCCTTTTGTATGATTTTTCCCTCATAGGACAAATAAAAAAATGCATATAGTATAGGGGATTGTTGTATACAGGAGGGGTATGGTTAATGATTACACCGGAAATGATAGGACAATTTATGGGTATGGATATCGGCAAGACGGATACAAAACACTTGGTTGATATCAATGCATTGAAGTTTGATAACTCCCTTTCCAAAGAAAAACGCATTTCGTATATTATAAAAGAACTGCAAAATCCTTTTTGTTTCCGTTGCGGGAATATGGGAATCCAAATTGAGTTTGACGATAACGCACCTCCTATGGACGAGGTGTTTACTAATTTTTTGATTCGGAAGAAAAGCGGTTTATAATATAAATGTACGCATTCGCATATTGAAATCTATCAATATCAAGTGACATATCAGAAGTGTAATTGTGATAAAAGGAGGATATATGGCAAGAATATCCAACAGGCAGAGCATGATAAAGACAAAACCAAAAAATAAAGTATGGTATGTCGCATTTTATATCCGCCTGTCCCGTGAGGATAAACGCGGAAAGGACGAATCCGAGAGTATAACCAATCAAAGGCTTATCCTGACGGATTTTCTCGAACAGCAAAACGATTGTGACGAATATGTTTATGTCAATGAATATGTGGACGACGGGGTAAGCGGGACAACCGACGAAGAACGCGAAAGCTTCCAAAGGCTGTTAGCAGATATCCGAAAAGGCAAAGTCAATTGTGTGATTGTCAAAAACCTGGCCCGCAGTTTTCGTAATCACGGGGATCAAAGCTATTATCTTGGCGATTGGTTTCCCCGTAATAATGTGAGGTTTATTTCTCTTTACCAGCAATCTGTCGATACGTATAAAGACCCGCAAAATGCCGGGAACATAGCTGTTCCGGTTCAAGGGGTATTGAATGAGGAACACGCCAGAGGGACATCAGAAAGTGTTCGGAGAACTTTCGACGCAAAGAGAGAAAAAGGGTTGCATATTGGTTCTTTTGCCCCCTATGGTTATATAAAAGACCCCCGAAATAAAAATACACTGATCATTGACGAAGAGGCAGCAGAGAATGTGAAAAATATTTTTGTATGGTTTTTAGGGGGCATGAGTAAAAACGCCATTATTCGCAAGCTGAATGAAAACGGTATCTTATGTCCGTCCGCTTATAAAAAAAGCAAAGGGTTGAAATACCAAAACCCGCATACGGCAGGCGGCAGCCCTCTATGGAGTGCCGTAAGTGTGGGGGATATCCTGCGAAATCGCGTTTATATTGGTGACATGGTACAGGGACGCTACCGTACGAAAAGCTATAAAATTCATATCCAAGAGCGCGTACCGGAAGACGAATGGTTTATTGTGGAGAATACCCATGACTCCATTATCAGCCGCAAGGATTTTGAAAATGTACAAACGCTTCTAATGAAAGATACCCGAACAGCACCTGGAAAAAACAAATTGTATCTATTCAGCGGCTTTCTCCGCTGCGGTGACTGCGGAAAAGGGATGTCGCGGAGTAAAGCGGGCAATAACGTCTATTATTATTGCCGCACCTATAAAAACCAGTCGAAAACAGCTTGCACCAAACATACGATTAAGCATAAGGAACTGGAGCAGAGCGTATTGCAGTCCATTAAAAAAATGGTTTATATCGCAATAGAATTCTCCGGGATAACAGCGCGTATCCATGCCGCACCGTCACAGCAAAAACAATCGGTGCGGTTACAGGAGCTGCTGAAATCAAAAGAGAAAGAACTAGCAAGGATTACATACTACAAACGAAGCATTTACCAGGATTGGAAAGACGGGGAAATCACACATAAAGATTACAGCGAAATGCGGGAAGAATACGAACAGCAAACAGAAGCCATGAACCGGATCATTCATAATCTGCAAGAAGAGAAAGAAAAACTCAAAAATGGGGTTAATACGGAAAGCCCTTTCTCAACAGCCTTTCTAAAACATGGGAATATCAGCAAATTGACAAGAGAGGTTTTGATTGAGCTGGTAGAGCAGATCACGGTGTACGAAAGCGGTAACATCAAAATCAAATTCAAATTCTCGAATGAGTATCGCCGGATTGCGGAATATATACGGGAGAATAACGATGCAAACGTCCTTTATTCTTCCTCCGGCTAAACATTGCGTATCTTGCACACCCGAATCAGCGGCGAAATAATTTCCTATTATTTGCGGACCGACCGGTCCTCAGGGTCTGCAAGGCTTACCCGGTATTACCGGACCGACCGGACCGCAAGGACTGCAAGGTCCTGCCGGATTGCAAGGTCCTGCGTATCCGTATGCGGATATCTCACTTGTAAAGACGGCGCATCCGGCTGCTGCGGCTCCGTGTGATGTCATAAGCTATATGCTTGTTATCAAAAACGCCGGTCCTTCCATTGCCTTTGGGGTGGTACTTGAAGATTTTCCGCCAAACGAGCTTTGTCATCTTACGTATTCGCTGGACGGCGGATGCAGTTGGAAACCATGGAACGGTTGGATGCGGCTGGGGAGTCTTGATCCGGGTGCATCTGTTACCGTACTGCTTCGCGGAACTGTTTGCCGCTGTGCCAAATGTGATATTGTAAATTGTGCGGAGGCGTATTCCTCGACCGCGGACATAAACCCTGAGAACAATCGAGCCAAGGTGACTGTGGCGTTGAGAACGTGTTAATCAAACGGCAGTGATTCATCAGTTAAAATGGATAAACTCTCTAATAACCGAGGGCTTATCCATTTTGGGGATTTATCAAATAAATGGAGGTTATATGATTTTCCGGAGGAGGATATACGGGAGATAAATACAGCCCGTCACCCGGTTACCCTCATCACAAGCCGCATTGCAAACTTCTTCTGATCGTACCTAAAATCCAGTAAATAACCGTTGCTTTCTGCGAAGGCAACAATGGAACGCATTCCGATTCCATGCCCCGCCTTGTGGGTTATCGGCACTCCCTTGTTATCAAATTCTACAGATCCCGCACATGGATTAATGACCTCCAAGCCAACCTGAACATCGTTCTGAATCATTTTTATGCGGATTACCCGCTCATCCTGCCCCGAAATCCTNNCTATCCGTTGCGGTCAATGCATTTTCCAGAGCGTTTGATACCATAGCAGAGAGTCCTATTGTGTCAACAGGCAGCGTATCAGAAATATTTGAGTTGATATGCAAACGGATATTTTGGTCTTTTGCTTTACGGGCAAATCGTGAAAACACGGCATTTAATACCGGCTCGGCACAAAAGAATTCAGGAGCCGTTTCTGTCAGGGAACACTGCCAGTCGGCATAGATATTTTCCGCTTCGGCGGCATTGCCTTTGCGGAATAATTCCATCATAGTACCTACCGCGTGACGCATATCATGATGCAGTATTGCCATCTCATTTCTGTGCTCTTTTTCGGCATTCACTTGTTCGCGCATCGCTTGCATTTGCAGAAGCAGTGTTTCCGAATGATGCACCTGCGCTGTTTTTTCATGGGTGTTGATAATCGTGTAACACAAAACCCCAACGCTCCAAAGAATAAAAAGTATGAGGTAAAAATACAGTAAGGAGCCTACTTTTGTCCAATCCAATGACAAAATAAGCAGGAATGAAAAAATGGCTCCCATTGAATAGATTACCCAGTCACCCCGGCGGCTGTCCACAAACATCCGGTCAAGGAGCCGGCGCCCGAAAATCATCACAAGTGTAAAATACCCCCCCAGCAAGGTAAGCGACAGAGAAACATACAGAACCAAAGCATACGGACTGTCATAGCCTGCGGTAATGCCGGTAAATGCATCTGCAAGATGGGTCGGAAGCGCACCCAGTTGATAGGGTATGAAGAAAGCGAATACTTTTTGAAATGTCTGCCCTTTAAAAAGCCAAAGTATCAAAGGAACATATAAAATGCCGCAGAATCTTACAAGAGATGGGTTCACCTCCATCAAAAACATAGTAAGAAATTGTATTGCTGCCGAAAAGACGGCAAGCATTCCGATCGTAAAAAAAATCCCGCGTTTCGGGCGCATACACAGAAACATCGTCGTGATATTAATAATTAGGACAACCGGTCCTAAAACCGGCATCATTTGATTAAGGATCATTCTTGTTCACCCCCGAAAAAATATTCAAGGTATTTCTCTTTTATGTTACTGACAGCACGCCGTGTAATGGGGATATCGGCACCGGTATTCATAACCAGTAAGTTACCCTGCATGCTCTTTACATAATCCATATTGACCACAAAGGACATGTGCGGGTAAATAAAGCGGCTGTCGGTGCAAAGCTGTGAAACCGATTCCTTAAAAGACGTACGAAGTGTGACGCTCCGGTGCTTTTCCCCGTCTGCCGTTATACAGCAGAGAGTGCGGTTTACAAGCTCGCAGCATACAATTTTGTGAAAGGGAACCGCTTCGGTTCCGTCTTTCGTTTTTATCAGAAAGGTCTTTGCATTTCTGGATTTTACAGCGGTAAGAACCGAGTCAAGTTCCCGGCAAAGCGTTTCGTAACTCACCGGTTTGATAAGATATTGTGACGCATGTACGTGAAACGCCTCCAAGGCGCGTTCATTATGGCTCGTAAGATAAATAATAGCTGCCGTTTTATCCGATTTGCGGATTAAGCGTGCAAGTTCAATGCCGTCGGGATTAGGCATTACGACGTCCAATAAATATAAATCAAAATCGGCACCGTCTTCAATCACCCACCCTAATTTACGGGAATTTGTATATACCGAAATATCAAAATCTCCGTAAGTACGGACAAAATTCTCAATTCTTCCGGCTTCGGCAGCATCGTCATCGCAGATAGCAACTTTTATCATTCGCTTCACCTCCTCCCTATCATCTTATCATATTTAAACGGGGCAGTAAGTGCATTTCGTGCCGAATAATCCCTTTTTCGCGTAGTTTTGGTTTGAAAGCGGACTTTTCTATTCTTATATAAAACCCCCATCCTTTGCAAAAAGTAAAGTGCTGATAATTTCCGAAAGTATCAGTAACCACAGCTTTTTTACATGAATAGATTATAATGATTTATTATGCAAAAGGAAGTCTATAAATGGGACTTGGAAAGCTTAACGTACAAGTGCTTACTGCCGAGGATGCACTTCCGATTATAAACGCAGATGTTGTTATCAGGGATAAGAGCGGTAACGAGCTTTACCGTTTAAAAACAGATGAAAACGGAAATACGGATTATACAGAGCTGAATGCTCCCGATAAATCACATACATTAAGCCCGGAGGATTCCGGATTACATTACTCCGTATATGATTTGGAAATATCGAGTCCGGGATATGTTACGGATTTCATACATAACGTACAAATATTTGACGGCATATCCTCGACAGAAAGAATCAATCTTTTGCCGGATACGGGAACCGGTCAGGATACGGAAGCAGATTATTGGATTCCGGAAAATTCATTGGAAACCGATCGGCAAAGCGGTCCGCTGGAGAACGGAATCCAGTTTGCCGGAAATGAATTTGACAAAACACTTCCGAAACCGAGAATATTGACGAATGTAGCTATTCCGGAATACATTACAGTCCACCTTGGAACACCGAACAATACGGCTGCAAGAAATGTCAGGGTAAAGTTCACCGATTATATAAAAAACGTCGCATCAAGTGAAATATACCCTACATGGCCGGAAAACGCACTGAGAGCTAATATTTATGCCATTATTTCATTGACCCTGAACCGGATTTATACCGAGTGGTACCGCAGCAAGGGTTATGTTTATGATATTACAAACAGTACGGCCTATGACCAGGCATTTGTGGAAAACCGAAATATTTTTGACAACATCAGCAATATTGTAGATGAGATATTTAACGAGTACATCCGGAGACAGGGATTGAAAGAGCCGTATTATGCGGAATACTGTAACGGAAGCACCGTAACATGCCCGGGTATGTCGCAATGGGGAACCGTAACTCTTGCCAATCAGGGAATGAATCCTTTGCAGATTCTTAAACACTATTATCCGGACGATATTCAAATCATTGAAACCAACAATATTGTAAACAACCCTGCTTCCTATCCCGGCAGTCCGATGAAAGAGGACATGACCAGTGAAGATATCCGAAGAATGCAGAATTTTTTAAACCGAATCAGAGCCGATTTTCCGGCAATCCCGCAAATTTCAAATCCAAACGGCTACTATGGGGCAGACACGACCGCCGCAGTCAGAAAATTTCAGGAAGTCTTTGGATTGCCTGCGGACGGCATCACCGGAAAAGTAACATGGTATAAGATTTCCGCTATCTATTCGGGAGTGACGAAGCTCGCAGAGCTTACAAGTGAGGGAGAAAGAATCGGTATCGGAACCTCTCCGCCTACTTCCGTCCTCAGAACAGGCAGTAAAGGTGCGGATGTCATTCAACTGCAATTTATACTGAATTATATTTCGCAGTTTTACCCGGCTGTGCCGTCGGTAATCCAGGACGGAACATTCGGAACGGTGACCAAAAATGCGGTAATGGCTTTCCAAAGGACATTTGGAATCAATTCTGACGGAATCGTCGGTCCCGTAACATGGAATAAACTGTATCAAGTGTATAAACAGATTGAAAGCAATGTAGAAGTTCCGGGAAATACACCGCCTCCGCAGGACACGGGCA
>DBDL01000145.1:0-2854 GCA_002293545.1 Lachnoclostridium sp. UBA933
TTCTTTGTATTTTGGCGTTGTATGTATGATGTTTCTTTAGTTCTTTAATTTCATCCATTTGGAGTATAGGGTAATATTCTTTGAATAGGTACGGGAGATACGTTTGATTTTACTTTTCTTTTTCATATTCTTTTTCGTATACCATCCCCGGAAAGTATATCCCCGGCGGGTTGGTCTGCCAAGTTTTTTCAGTCCCTTTCCATAGGTAAATGTCTTAGGTTTTTTCTTCAGCTTTCCTTTGCCGAGAACCCACTTGATCTTGAAATTTTTGGCTTTCCAACGGGCATAGTAGGTTGTTGGTGCTGCGGGCACCGTCATACCGTTGCTTATCTTTACGCCGCCGGTAAGTCTTGTAAACCAACCCGTAAAATTGTATCCGGTACGCACCGGATTGACATTGGGAATGCGGATTTTTCCGTCACTTGTTTTTATTGTCACCGGTCCGGCAGAATTTTTGATTTTCCCTTGATTGGTATGGAAAGTCAGTACCGTATTTTTTGAAACAGGCTTTGCCGCAGCGGGCGCTTCCGTGGCGGGNNCGGGTATTTCCGCAGCGGGTGGCTCCGTGGCATAGATTACTTCGGATGGAAGGACATCGTGAAAAGCTGAGGAAAAGAAAGGAACTACCGTTTGTGAAATCCGTCCGCTGACATAGTTGTTATGGTCGCCGTTATGAGAATCCAGTGTGTGCGGTATCCTATATTTCTTTAATAGTTCAGAAAAAGCGTTGCTTCCTGATATAATCCATTTATAATAATCGTTGGTGCCATATTCGATATGTAACGTTTCCAGTGGTTTCAGGTTTTCTCCTTTTTCGTCAAGCTTTCTTTCCCAATCTCCGTATCCCGCATGATAACGATTCCAGATTTCATCCTTTTTCCCTTTTGCCGGGATTTGAAAATAGGGTACTTTACCGGTATCGTATCCAAATGCAGAAGCATAGGCGATGCTGAAATCCGACGGCCAGTATAGGGTACTCAAACCGGATAAATAGGTTTGCAGGGCTTGCTCATGATCCATACCGGAATACTTCGCCAATATCCCCTCAAGATATGTAAAGTTTACGTCAGAAGCAGTCAATCCGTTTTCGTCGAACAGACCGGGACTCATAGCGTAAACATGACCAAACAGGTTTTCCGTATTAAGCGCAAGATGAACAGCACCGAATCCCCCCATGGAATGACCGGCTAAGGCTCTCGCTTCCGCTTCGGGAACGGTACGGTAATGGCTGTCCACATAGTCTAAAACATCTTTGGCAACAAAATCCGTCCAATTCCCCGTAACGGGTGAATTGACATAAAAACTTCCGTGCAGGCGATTCTGACCATTTACGGATACAACAATCATGTTGTTTATCCCTTGTTGGTTTAATGCGTTTTGAAAATAAGAAATGGCAGTGTCATAGTCATCCCCGAATCCGGGCAAATAATATACAACAGGATATTGCTTGCTGCCGCTGTCATNNGAAACCGAAATCCCTTGGGTAAGGGGTTCTTCAATCAGATTATTTTTTAATGAAGGCGCAGGAATCTTTATCTTTCTTTCCGTGCGGCCTTGTGCATAACCCTGTGCGGAACGAAGAACAGGCATTTTACCGTCATTACGGGCTTTGGCGGAATCTCCGGACAGCAGGGTGCTGATGCCGGCGGCTATCATCATGAAGAAAAGTGACAATATTGCAAGTTTGCGAAATAAGTTCATTTTTAATCCTCCCATAAATATTACACATGTTGTATAACAAATGCTATATAAAAAATAACACACATTTTTCTGCTTGTCAAGATGATTATCGGAGAAAATGTTAATATGCGTTGCTTGCAGCAACGGGCTGTTCCTTATATAATATTGATAACGACTGAAAGAAAGTAGGAGGTTATCCCTAATGTTAAACGAAAATATGAAAGCAATCAGAAAATCAAAAGGACTTTCACAAGAAGAACTTGCTGTCAAACTGAATGTCGTGCGGCAAACAATCTCTAAATGGGAGCAAGGATTGTCAGTTCCTGATTCTGAGATGTTAATCTCCATATCGGAAGTGCTTGAAACACCTGTAAGCATTTTGCTTGGGGAAACCGTTATGGAACCGAAAGCGGATGACTTAATAAAAGACATTTCCGAAAAACTGGAGATTATAAACTTACAGCTTGCGCAAAGGAAGACCGTAAGAAGAAAAATACTCCATTGGTTTTTTATCTCATTATGTGCGGTCATAGTAACGATTTATGCAGTCTTAGCAGCATCAAATAGTCCTTACTTAAGCTGGAATTATCGTGACCCTGAAACCGCTGTTATGGGAGCGGCTTTTCATGGATTTGAATGGCTGTTTGTCAGGTTAGCGCCGGTTATGCTTACAGGGGCAATCGTTGGAATCATTTTGACACGAAAGAAAGTATAAAACTGCTGTAATTTGTTGTTTATCTGTTTATGACAAAACGGATTGTGAGATAATGGTTGTCAAGTAATTTCGGGATTATTTTTTTTATTGCTTTTCAAATGAAATCGTGTTATACTGTACGTAGTTATATTTTCATTTCATATGAATAGGAGGGATTCCTATGGATGTCGGTTTCGGTATCAGCACTTTTTATCCCGTATATAATCCGTATCCGGTTGAGCCGGTAAATGGATTACCGGGCGTTACACGCGGTGCGGAAGATACATCGGCTCTGGGCGGCGTAAATAAAGCCGAGTGCCAGACATGTAAAGAGCGCAAATATATTGACGGCTCCAACGACAATTCCGTGTCCTTCCAAACACCTACCCATATCAGTCCTAACGCCGCAGGTGCCGCTGTTATGGGTCATGAAAAGGAACATGTTGCCGCTGCCGTTGCGGAGGGTAAAGAAGAAGGCAA
>DBDL01000145.1:2868-9632 GCA_002293545.1 Lachnoclostridium sp. UBA933
GTTTATGTTTCGGGAGGCGAAACCCGAACTACGATTCGCACTTCCTCCGGGGAAAAGCCAAATCCTTATGATAAAATGAAGGATGCTGTCATCGGTCTTCTAGGCGCAGGGTCTTATGTAGATCAATATGCATAATGCACACTGTATAAACCTTAATGAATACATTTTGTACATCTTTGTTTAAAAACCGGATCTTATATAATAAGTCCGGTTTTTATGTTATCTATAAATCCGTACGGAGTTCTCTTCGGAACATCCAGAAGAACACTCCTCCGAAAGCCAGCATGACAATAATCCCTATATAAAAAGCAACGCCCTCCGGGAATAATGCAACCAATTGTCTGACCAACCTAGCTCCGACACAATAGGATAGTCCGGTTACTGCGGCTTTTTTCCAATTCCGGTCCATAACGGCTCCCGCAAGCTTCCATGACAGATATGCATAGAATACGATCATTGCCGTCCATGTGACACCACTTGCCAAAATAAAATCAAGCGGCAAATTTGAATATGTTTCGACATCAATCTCTTCTATTTGTGTCCCCATATTGATGGAAACCGATGTGTAGATCGGCATTCCTATCATAATAACCGCTTGGGCAAGTCCGTAACCAAGACCAATCGCACTGCTCCGATACCGGGATTTTTGTTTTTGATTGGTTAAATAAATTCCCCATACAAGTGCCAGTGTGACAAAAAAGGCTTCTAAAAGCATATTGATTATCACAGTACCTATCACAAAACTCTTTTTCCATGATTGATAAAACCCCATACTGTAAATCAATGTTGCCGCTAAGTTCAACAAAATCAGTCCGCCCCATAAATATCCGGCGGCACCATAAAAAACGGCGCCTTTCAAGCCGGTTTCCAATGACTTGGAACGGTTATTAAGCATAACGAACAGCATAATCCCTGCCGCTAATGTTACGATAAGACAAAAGATAAAGGTGTATATATTGATATTAGGAACCATTGATTAACTCTCCAATTCAAATTTTGAATGTATTGCATTCATTGCCGTATTCACGTGCTGCTGGTCTATCAAAACCGTAACCCTGATTTCTGACGTGGAAATCTGTTTGATATTGACATTCACATCATAGAGTGCTTCAAACATACTCGCCGCAACACCGGGATTCGTAATCATACCCGCGCCGACAATCGACACTTTGGCTATGTCGTTCTCTACTTTTATTTCGTGGCATTTTAAACTGCTGTTCCCATGCCGCTTAATGGTTTCCACGGTAATATCCGCCATATCTGCCGTTACCGTAAAACTGATATCCTTTGTTCCGTTTCTGCCTACCGATTGTAAAATCATATCCACATTGACATGATGATTTGCCAAATGGCGGAACAGGCTGAATGCAACACCCGGCTGGTCTTCCAGCCCGATAATCGCTATCTGCGCCACATCATAGTCACAGGCAACTCCGCTTACAAGCATTTTTTCCATCACTATTTCCTCCTTGACTATCGTCCCCTCATTTTCATTTAAGCTCGAACGGACGATTAACTGCACATTATATCTTTTTGCCATCTCCACGGCACGGTTATGGAGCACTCCCGCTCCCAGACTGGCTAATTCCAGCATTTCATCATATGTAATCTGACTCAGTTTGCTGGCATTCTTCACAATCCGCGGATCCGCCGTATAAACGCCGTCTACATCCGTATAGATTTCACATCGGTCCGCACCGAGCACTGCCGCTAACGCAACCGCCGTTGTATCGGAACCGCCCCGCCCCAGCGTCGTATAATCATCATATTTATTGACCCCTTGAAATCCGGTGATGATGACAATTTTCCGGTTGGACAGCTCATACTCTACCCGTTCGGTTTCAATCTTTTTCAGGCGCGCATTTCCATAGTTTGTTGTCGTATGCATCGGAATCTGAAATCCGGTCAGCGATACCGCCGGAATTTTCAATGAGGCAAATGCGATTGCCATTAAGGATACCGATGTTTGCTCCCCGGTTGTGAGAAGCATATCCAATTCCCGTTTGGGAGGATTGGGATTGATGTCCTGTGCCATTTCAAGCAGCCGATCCGTTTGTTTTCCCATGGCAGACAAGACGATAACAATGTCATTTCCTTTATGATATTCTTCGGCACATCTGTTTACGGCACTCATAATCCGTTCTTTGTTTTCAACCGATGTGCCCCCAAATTTCTTAACTACAAGCATATTATTCCCCATTCCTGTGTCTATTTCTTTTATAAACTGTGATTGCTTTGAACATGCTGCTATATCTGAAACAAGTCCCTGATCAGCATATAACCGTCCTTTTGTAACCTTCCGGCAGCCAATGCCGTCTTTTCGTTATATTTTTGTTCATGACTCTGTTTATTCCGGCTGTCATAGAGCAGATAAGGCACCGGCTCGGAGGAATGCGTCCTTGTCCGGATCGGTGTCGCATGGTCCGGCATAATAAGCATACGGTAATCTTCCCCGCCCCTCTCCATACCTTCCATTACATTCGTTATCACACGCTTGTCCAATAATTCAATCGCCCGGACCTTTTTTGCGGTATCCCCCTGATGTCCCATTTCATCCGGAGCCTCCACATGCAAATAAACAAAATCATATCCATCCCTTGCTGCTGCCCGTACTGCGGCTTCCGCTTTCCCCTCATAGTCCGTGTGAAGCGTCCCGTCCGCACCGTCAACATTGATATTGGTCATCCCCGCTCCGATGGCAATTCCTTTCAGCAGATCCACCGCCGAAATCATCGCCCCTTTTTTTCCGAATTCCTCATAAAAGGAAGGCAGTAAGGGTTTGGTTCCCGCACCCCAGAACCAAACTGAATTTGCTTTGTTCAAACCTCTCAAGGCTCTTTCTTCGTTCAGCGGATGATGATTTAATATGTCATAGCTTCTCTCCATCATTTCTCTCAAACAAAGGTCATCGGGAAGATATTGTCCGATTTCTTTTCCCAAAATGTCATGGGGCGGTGTTAATTCACATACGGACCCTTTTTTTCGGATTGTACAGTGACGGTAGCTTGTCCCCGGATAAAACCGAAATATTTGATCTTCCAGTTCCGCCTTTAGTGCTTTTATCAGAATAACTGCATCTTCCGTCGGAATCTCCCCGCTGCTATGGTCTATCATTGTCTTTTTACCGTAAGCGGAAGAACCTTCGGAAACAGTAATAAGGTTACAGCGTATTGCTATATCATCGTCTTCCATGTCAACCCCGATACTCAATGCCTCCAGCGGAGAACGTCCGGTATAATAAACTTCCGGGTCATACCCAAGAACGGAAAGATTGGCCGTATCACTTCCCGGACTCATTCCGTCGGGAACTGTTGCCGCCAATCCAATCTCTGATTTGGGGGCTAAAACATCCATACACGGCGTTTCGGCATATTCCAAAGGAGTTTTGCCGCCCAGCTCCTCCAACGGCTCATCCGACATACCATCCCCCAAAATAATAATATATTTCATTGACAAAAGTCCTGCCTTTCTTACAGATACGATTCCCGGTTAAAATCCGATTCGGATCCGGTTGATTAACGTATCCAGCTGTTTACTTCTTTCATGAAAGTCCTTTTCTTTCATTCGCCCGGTTACAAATGCATATTCGTCACGGATTCCGGCATTTACTTCTTCCTGGCTTGGGAATAACCGCAGTGCTTTTTCTTTTTGCTCCGCTCCGATACGTACCAGAAAACGGTTTTCCATTTCCCCCGCCGGTTCCAGAATCAACCGGTCATCTCTCCATGTCATCAGAATATTGACCGCACTGTGTTTTACTGCATCTACCACATCCGATACGACGGCGCTTGCGGTCGGCAGCTTCCCTGCCCCCTTACCGTAAAACATCACATTGCCAAGCATATTGCCGATTACGGAAATCCCGTTAAATACACCTTTTACGCAATACAGCGGATGACTGGAACCAATAAGGTAAGGCGCAACCATCGCATATGTTTTGCCCCCTGTTTTTTTACTTAACCCCAATATCTTTATGGACGCTCCCAGTTTTTTTGCATATTGAAAATCCCGGACAGTTATTTTCGTAATTCCCTCTGTATAAATGTCTTCATAATCCACTTGCTTCCCATACGCCAGCGAGGTCAGGATTGCGATTTTCCGGCAGGCATCATAACCCTCCACATCTGCCGTCGGGTCTTTTTCCGCATACCCAAGACTCTGGGCTTCTTTCAAGACCTCTAAAAAGTCAGAACCGTTTTCTTCCATTTTCGTAAGGATATAATTTGTCGTTCCGTTCAATATCCCGCAGATTTCCTCAATCTCATCTGCCGTCAGGCATTGATTCAGCGGACGGATAATCGGGATTCCGCCGCCTACGCTTGCTTCAAACAAAAAATTACATTGGTTCTTTCTTGCGGTTTCGAGTAATTCGGCTCCGTGGGAAGCCACCAATTCCTTATTTGAGGTACATACGGATTTGCCCGCTTCCAATGCTTTCTTAACAAAACCGTATGCCGGTTTCACGCCGCCCATTGTTTCCACAACAATGGAAATCTCCTGATCGTCTAAAATAATCTGATAATCGTGTATCACCTTATCCTGCATTGGATCTCCCGGAAAATCCAGCAAATCAAGGATATATTTTACCTCTACCTGCTCTCCCGCACGTTTTTCTATACTTGCCGAATTGGTCACCAAAACTTCTGCCACACCGGAACCTACCGTCCCGTATCCCAATATCGCTATCTTTGTCATTATTTATTATCCTTTCATTTTCTCTATCTGTTTCACTTCCTGCTCATCAAACAGATGTGCCGTATCCAGAATAACAACCAATCGTTTTTCCTTACGCACAATACATTCCGCATACGTCGTATCCGGAGAACGAAGTAATATGGGAAACGGCTTTATTTCATCGCCGGATGCCATTGAAATTTCATTTACTTCATCGACAAGACAAGCCACCTTACCGGCATTCGTATTCATCAGAAGCAATTTCATAGCGGCATCCTCCGCATTGGCAATTCCTAATTTTGCTCCCACATCCAAAACGGGGATAACTTCCCCGCGAATATTAACGATGCCTTTCATATTTTGGGGTGCTTTTGCTACTGATGTGATTTCCCGATACTCCTCAATCCCTTGCAAATCACGGACATTGACGCCAAAGTAATTGCTTTTCCCAACATTGAAAACCAATATTTCTTTTTCTTCCATAATTAATCTCCATTCCTGCGCATGTTTTTAGCGCATAAATAATCAGCATTTGCACAGACACAAACTCCGACAAGTAAACATAAGGGTTCAATGGGGCGGATGATACCGCATCCCCCTCCTAATGCTTACGGTGACTCCATTTTAAATAGGCATTGCAAAAAGGTTCTAAATAACCGTCCAATACGGCGGATACATTTCCAACCTCTTCATTCGTCCGATGGTCTTTTACCATGGTATACGGCTGCATTACATAAGAACGAATCTGGTTTCCCCATCCAATCTCTTTTACTTCCCCGCGTATATCCGATTCTTTCTCCAAATTTTCCTGTTGCTTTAAAAGAAACAATTTAGCTTTCAGCATTTGCATTGCTTTGTCTTTATTCATATGCTGGGAACGTTCATTTTGACACTGAACGACAATTCCGCTTGGAAAATGGGTAATACGAACCGCCGAAGAAGTTTTATTGATATGCTGACCTCCTGCGCCGCTTGAACGGTACGTATCAATCCGCAGATCATCATCATTGATATCAATCTCCAAGTCTTCTTCTATATCCGGCATCACATCACAGGAAACAAATGATGTCTGTCTTTTCCCCGCCGCATTAAACGGCGAAATCCGTACCAGACGGTGAACTCCATGTTCGCCTTTCAAATACCCGTATGCGTTTTCACCCTTTATCTCCAGCGTGATTGACTTTAAGCCCGCCTCCTCACCGTCCAGAGAATCCAGTACCGTAACCGAATAATTCTTTTTCTCGGCAAAGCGCTGATACATTCTGCTCAGCATACTTGCCCAGTCACAGCTTTCCGTACCGCCTGCTCCGGCATGTAATGTCAATATCGCATTCCCGCTGTCATGCTCACCGGACAGAAGCGTCGTAATCCGAAGGTTCTCGATTTCTTCTTCAAACCCTTTCAGCTCCTGTTCGATTTCACCAACAAGCTCCGCATCATTTTCTTCATAAGCCATATCAATCAATGTACGCATATCTTCAAATGACGTTTTCAGCCGGTCCGCTCTCTCAACAATCGTTTTCAACTCTTTTACTTCTTTCATGGCGTCCGCAGCCTGTTCGGCATTTTCCCAAAAATCCGGAGCTTCCATGTTTTTCTCTAACTCTTCCAGCCGCCAAACCTTAGCTTCTAAGTTAAAGTGAATCCCTTACTTCCTCTAATGGCCGCTCATAGTTGTTCAGCACAACTTTTAAATTATCAAGTTCAACCACGTTAATCACCTCTTTTATTTTTTCTTTTTTAGAACTTACGCGGGCGCGTTTCTCAGCCGCCCGCTGTTACCTGCCGCAGCAGTGTTTATATTTTTTACCGCTTCCGCACGGACAGGGATCGTTGCGNNCCTGCTCACCTTATCGCTGCTTCGGCGGTACGTAGAACTGGTCGACTCGTCTTTATTGGTTCCTGTTTCTTTTGCAACCTGTTCACGCTCAACCTTTTGCTCTATCTGGACATGCATTAATGCCGAAACGGCTTCCTCCTGAATGGATTCTATCATTTCATTAAACATTTCATATCCCTGAAATTTATACTCAATTACCGGATCCCTCTGTCCGTATGCCTGAAGCCCGATTCCCTGACGAAGCTGATCC
>DBDL01000107.1 GCA_002293545.1 Lachnoclostridium sp. UBA933
CCAATAACCATGTAAGTGATTACGGACCGGTAAGCTATACGGATACAAAAAAAATATTGCGCAGGAATCATATTAAATACTCGTCCGCCGAAAATATTTCCATAAAAAAGATAAAGGGTGAAAGAGTGGCAATGGTATCGGTTTCCGGGGTAGGACTGCCCTATGATCCGGTTACGAAGCTCCGGGAATTACTGAAAAAAGCAAGGAAGAAAAAGCCTGCCATCCTTATTGTGAATATCCATTGCGGTACGGAATATGCTAACTCGGCAACCGCATTGCAGGAACAGCTTGCTCATATCGCTGTAGATGAGGGGAAAGCAAATCTGGTTCTTGGGCACCATCCGCATGTGATTCAAGGAATTGAAAAGCGCAGGGGGGCAGTGATTGTTTATAGTCTTGGAAATTTTGTGTTCGGGGGAAATACCAATCCAAGCGATAAAGACACAATGATTTACCGTCAGAGTTTCACGGTCAGGAAAGGGAAAGTGATTGTGAAAAAGAACAAATCAAGAATCATTCCCTGTACGTTAAGCTCCGTACCCTACATAAATAATTATCATCCGAAGCTTGTAAAGAAAGCGGCAAAAAAGCGGATTATCCGTCGTGTCAATGCAATGAGCAAAAGATATCATGTGAAGATTTCTCCGAAAGGCAGAATTTTTTGAAAAGGTATTGACTTTTTAGTTTCTCTATAGTATATTATAAGTCGTGTCAAATGTATGCGCGAGTGGCTCAGTTGGTAGAGCATCTCCTTGCCAAGGAGAAAGTCGCGGGTTCGAGTCCCGTCTCGCGCTTCTAAGATAAAAGTCCTCAAATTTCCTATTTATAGGTGATTGAGGACTTTTTCTCAGGTTTTTGAATGTCGTGTGTTTTTCTTTCGGAGTACAACAGTATTATACGTCTAAAATAGTTTTAGGATACTTAGCGTGATAGGGGATGGTCAGTAAATATGGTTTATATTTTGTGTCCATAGTATATATCTTTTCTAAAATTACCGAGTATCGGTTGACAGATATTACAAAATATGTTATATTGTTACATAATGAATATTTGATTATTTATCTTACATATGAAATTAACATATAGATCATTTTCAATCAGTTCTTTATATGAAGGATACAATAAGGAATATAAAGAGAGTATCCTCTAAAAAGAATAATTACATTAATATCCAAAACAGAAGAAATTTTGTAAATTACACAGTTTTCAATGACAGCATCGTACGGATTCTCTATTCATTAAGATAAATAATTTGCTATGGAAGGAGGAATCTATTATAAGAAAAAATCGTTTTTATCATTAGAGTAGGTAGTACAGTTAAAAACTAAAAAGGATTTAAAATTTACTTGAGAGAAAGGAAGTCTACTATGTTAAAAAAGATGATTTCTATTTTTATGATTTTTTTTATTGTGGTACAATTTAATATGTTTCCGGTTATAAGTGTTTATGCATCTCAGGGAACACATATTGAAGAAAAAATGAATCAGATAACAGCAGGAGCAACAGAATTTGTAAATGAAAATTTAGATATTATGAAAACACTTGTCAAAGAATGTGCGGAGGATTTGGGTATTGATAAAAAAGAGCTTGAAAATACCGAACTTGGAAAACCATTTTTGGTTTATAAGATAGATCAAAGTAATCAAGATGAGTTGTTTTTTTATCCGGTCATAAATAAAAACACCGACACGGTACTCTATATTGTCAATATTGTAGGAACAACAGTTGGATGGCAATATAGTATCAATACGGATTTTGTTGATGAATTGAACGATATTGACTGGTCAAATAAAAATGATTATATTTTTTATGAATCTGATGATAAGATAATGGCGCAATCACTAAGTGAAGAGTATCCATTTAGTGATAATAACATTGTGAATGATTTTATTGATGAAAAATTGATAAAAAAAGACCGTTACTCATATCCGGAAATACAGCATCTGTAGACTTGGGTCATGCTGTAACAATATTTGGATATCACAATGTACGTAATAAAGAGAGCGTTAAGATATGGGATTCCATGATTAATTCCGGAAAAGGTGACATGACGATATCACTTTATAAAGGGACAGGGACAACATATGTTTCCGGAACAAACACATATACATGGAACCGTACATTTTTTGATTATAAATAAGGTAAATACCTAAAACATATTCATTGGAGATGATTTATATGAAAAAAAATATATATATGTTTCTTTTAATCATTATCGGGATAAGCCTTTGTTGTTTTTCAAATACCAAACAGGCGAATGCGAAAGATAAAGAATCCATAAACAGAAATCAGAACAGAAAAAAATCTAAGAAGAAAAATGGAATAGAATGTGATGAAGTTTTTCAGNNAAATAATATTTACAGGTGTTTATGAAGAAATAGAAATCACAGGGAAAAAAGGGCTTAAGAAGATTTTTTCCAAATTAGCCTCACTAAAGAAGTTAAAAAGAGTATCAAAAAATGCCCCCAAATATTCCGGCTCTTACGAATTAAAAATATTAACAAAAAATAGGGACAAAATATCCATTGTTTTTAGCGGTTACATTACTGTAAATAATAAAAGATATCATCTTAAAAACAAGAGATTGAGCCGAAATTTATATAATATAAGTAAAAAATACGGCAAGGTAATAAAACGGTGGTAGATGTATAACCATAGAACCATAAAGCTCATTTATTAAAGAATTGAGAGGGGAATTTATAAAAATTCACTCTCTCAATTTTTTTAATCCATTTTATGAATTTCGGACGATATGACAAATCGCCCTTATCCCGTAAACAACTGTACCCAATAACCGTTATAATGACCAATTCCTATTTTGCTGAAGCTTCTGTTTAAGATATTCTCACGGTGTCCCTGTGAATTCATCCACCCATTCATGACAGAAGCTGCCGTATGATATCCGTAAGCGATATTTTCACCGCATGTCCGGTAGGATATATGAAACTCCTTTAATATCGTAAAACAAGAAGTGCCGTTCGGACGGGTATGTGAAAAGCTCCGAACAATCTCTTTCGCTCTGGCATGGGAAGCATTTTGCAGGGCAGAGGTCATGGAAACAGGCGGCAGTCCCGATTTTGCCCTTTCCTTATTTACAATGTCAAGAGCTTGTTCCTCTAAGCCGGAAGGGATGGAATTGTTTTTCGATGTATCCGGTTTTGCGCCGGTATTACGACCGTCCGACGGGTTTCTTTTTTTTGTTTTCCCTTTTCTCACTTTAGAATATTTGCTGTATTGACGGTCTTTTTTTGTACTCTTGCAAATACGGATTTTGTAATAATAAATCTTGTTTTCAAGCAGTTTTGAATCAAGATAGGTGTTTTTTTTCGTTGTACCAATTTTTTTAAAACCGCTGTTTTTTTTGCGGGAACGATAAATATTTACACTGCAAGAAGAATTATTCTTTTTTATTTTTAATACGGCAGAATCAGCAGTGGTTATTATTTTCTTGATGACCGGTTTTTTTACCTTTGCAGCTTCGGCAAATGATAAAGGCAGAACCATTGTCAGTATCAGTAAGAATATCATTTTATGAAATCGTTTCATTTTCACGATATCGCCTCCATTTATTACGATTTTATTACAAAAATATTGTATCACGTTTAACCTATTTTCGTCCACAAGAAATGAATGGCTATAAAACTAATAATAACCACTTGACAGGTACATTTTTAAATGTTAAAATATATATGACCAAATAAATTAAATAGTCATATATATTGGAGGATGAAAATGCCAAGATTTTCAAAATCAGAAAAAGAAATTCTCAGACAGAAGCTGTTTGAAGAGGGAGAGCGTTTATTTACCTTGTTTGGAATCAAGAAAGTTTCCATTGAAGAATTGGCACAGTCAGTAGGGATCGCAAAGGGTTCATTCTATTCTTTCTTTCCGGGCAAAGAACATCTTTTTATGGAAATTGTGATTACCCAGCAAGAGAAAATGTGGGATGAGATGGAGGAGTTTTTACTGGCTCACCAAGGAGTACCGCCCCGTCAATTATTTAAACAGACATTTTTATGGATGATTGAGCAATTTGAACGTTATCCGTTGATTCAGAAAATGGACACGGAAACTACGGAATATCTTTTTCGCAAGCTTCCGAAAGAAATGATTGAATCCCATACCAACGATGACAGTCAGGAATTGTTGAAGTTAGAAAAGTATGGTATCCGTTTTACCTGTGATATTACGGTTGCCTCTAAAACAATGCAGACTTTGGCATTAAATTTTTTTGCACTGACAAAAGAAGATGAGAATGTTCGGCTTGCGGTTTTGGATATCATGCTGGACGGCATCATAGAAAAAATCGTAGCGGAGGGATTTGATACTATAGGAAACGACATAAAATATAGCCCCTCCGGGGGATGCGCGAGATTTCGTTAGGAAATCAGCGTGTTGTATGCGCACGAAATCGGCGCATACAACGTAGGAATACAAAGAATTCCTGCGTTGTATATACGACGAATGGTACTTCAAAAAAGATGGCAGGTGAAGAAAATGATATATGTGAATGATGTGGTATACAGGTATCCCTCAATGAAAGAAGATACGATAAAGCATATTGGCTTTGAGGTAAAGCAGGGGGAAATCTTTGGGTTTCTTGGACCGTCCGGTGCCGGAAAAAGTACCATGCAAAAAATACTGACGGGCGTACTCCGGCAGTATCACGGCAGCGTCCGTGTCATGGATACCGAAGTAAAAAACAGAAAAAATGAGTTTTATCAAAAGATCGGAGTGGATTTCGAGTTCCCCAATTTTTATAATAAGTTTACCGCGCTTACCAACTTGAAATACTTTTCATCCCTTTACTCCGCACCGGCAGACGATCTCATGGTTTTACTGGAGAAAGTCGGACTGCATAATGACGCGGATAAAAAAGTAGGAAGCTTCTGNNTATGAAAATGCGTCTGGGTTTCGTCCGGTGTCTTTTGCATAATCCGAAGCTGCTGTTTTTAGATGAACCGATGAGCGGGCTTGACCCTGCCAATGCCAGAATACTTAAAGACATGATATGGGAACAAAAGGAGAGGGGAAAAACCATTATTTTAACGACGCATAATATGCAGGATGCAGAGGAGCTTTGTGATCGGGTTGCTTTTATTGTAGACGGAAAAATTGCGGCATTGGATACCCCAGGTTCCTTGCGGAAGAGCAGGAATGATACAAAAGTAGAATATCGTACGGTTAAAAACGGACAGGAAGTATTCCATACATGTTTGCTTTCTGAACTTGGCGCCTCTGTTGATTTTCATAATTCCTTGCAGGAGGGAACCATCACTTCCATACATTCAAAGGAACAAACACTGGAGGATGTTTTTATTTCACTGACAGGCAGGTGTTTACAATGAGGTTTTTTACTGTTTTGACAAATGACATACGTTATCAAATAAAATATGGATTTTATTTGATTTATACATTGATCAGCATGGTTTATGTTGCCGTACTGTTCTTCGTTCCCGATGAGATCAGAAGGATTATTTCATCGGTTATTATTTTAACAGACCCTGTCATGCTGGGAAGTTTTTTTATCGGAGGGATATGGCTTTTGGAAAAGGGCGAAGATATCCATGCATACTGGAATATCTCTCCCTTACGGACGACGGAATATATCCTTTCCAAAGCCTTGTCATTGGCAGTGATCTCCGTATTAACGGCAAATTTTATTGTTGTGACCGGGCTTCGGGAGAGTATCAGTTATTTTGCACTGTCAGGGAGTGTTTTTTGGGGTTCTGTAATGATTACAATGCTTGGACTTATTATTGCGTCCTGTTCAAAAAGTGTAAACCAATACATGCTGTTTATTTCTCCGTTTGTGACGGTTATTACGCTTCCCCCGATCTTAATGGCATTCGGAATCACAAGTCCGGTCTTTGACATCATACCGGGGACACCTGTCTGGAGGATGATAAGCTATTCGGTTGGAGCGGCAGGCAAACCGGAATCAAGGAATTATTTTATATTTGCTTTATGGTTGGGAATTATGTTCTTTTTGGCATATCGGCGTATTTTAAAAGCAATGCGGGAAGATATTGAAAATAATCTGCCGAAACAAAGAGGTTTAAAAAAGACCAGCAATCGGACAGGGGAGAGGTGATATTTATGAAAACGACAAGTAAGCTGTTCTTAATAGGAGTGAAGCAAGTATCAAAAGACGGAATGATATTTATTTTGGTGCCGGCTCCCTTTCTGGTCGGTGTGGTTTTTAAATTTGTCATTCCTTATATGAATACCGTTTTACAAGATAAATTATCACTGTCAATACAGCCGTGGTATGGTTTTTTCGACAGTTTGTTAATCTGTTTGGCGTCTATGCTTACGGCAATGATAACGGCGTTTTTGCTTTTGGAGGAGAGGGATGAAAGAATCATCGAATTTTATCAAATCACTCCGACGGGAGGATACACTTATTTACTGGCACGTATTGGTATCCCGATGGGTTATGCTTATGTCGTCACAGTTTTTTCGGCAAGTATTTTTTGTATTTCGGGAATTTCGGCGGTTACAGTTTTGATGAGTTCGCTGGTTAGTACGCTGGCGGGAATATTTTTGGCAATGATGATGGTATCGTTAGCCGAAAACCGTGTTGAGGGACTTGCCTTATCAAAAATAATGGGAATCAGTTTAGCCGGATTGCCTCTCGTATGGTTTGTATCCGAACCGTACTTGTACCTGTTTGCCTTTCTTCCGTCATTTTGGATCGGCAGACTGGTAAAAGAGGGGGCGGATCCGGTTGTATTTCTATGCGGTTTGCTTATAAGTTTGTTTTTTATCGTGTGTTTTACAGGAAAATTCAACAGGAGGCTTGAGTAGAAAAGGATTGATTTTATGAATCATTTTCCATAGGGAATTATCACAGAATAATCACAATACGATTGAAAATACCCTTGCCGCATTTTCATAGAGTATTCTGCGGCGGGCAGATTCATCAAGATCAATCCGGTCAAACCGTTTCCTTTCGTCCGCATAATCCCACATAGGGAAATCGGTTCCGAATAACACATGTTCCGAACCGAATAACCGGATCATTTCCGATGCTTTTTCCGGAGAAATCTCATAAAGGGAGCTTGACGTGTCGACGTAGACGTCCGTTTCCGCCAAATGCTTCATTGCCGCCGGCCATTCCGACCAGCCGCCGAAATGTGCCGCAATGACAGTGAGTTTCGGAAATGTCTTTAAAACCCTTTCCAAGCGGCTCGGATGGGAGTAGTCATACCGGAAGTCACCGGAATGTATCAGAATCGGTAAAATCCCCTCTGCACGTTCATAAACGGCAAGTGCCTCAGGGTCGTCTATGCGGAATTTTTGAAAATCGGGATGAAGCTTGATTCCCTTTAATTCAAGACTTAAAAGCTCATTAAAATCCCTGTCAATGTCAGAAGAATGCGGATGAAGCGTTCCCAATCCGGTGAGCTTGTCCGGATACCGCCTCACCTGTTCCGCAATAAAATGATTGATACTTGATACCTGTTCGGGAGCGGTTGCCACAGATTGAACAACAAAATGAGAGATACCCGCGTTACCCCCCGCTTCAAACAAGGTATCCCGTTTTCCGTCATAGACAACCGGCATTTCATAAAACAAGGAAATCCCCTCCGAAGCTTTTAATGCAATTTTATCCGGAAATATATGAGCATGAGCGTCAATTATCATTTCTTTATTCATGATTCCCGTTTCCTCCCTTTTTGATTTTGAAAATATGTTTCTTCCCGACTTTTAAAATGTTATCATTCGGATGAAATTGCGCTTCGTTTAAATCCGGCATCTTTTCGTCATTCCATTTTACACCGCCTTGTTTTATCACACGCCGGATTTCACTTTTGGAGCGGAAGCTTCCGGTTTGATGCAAAGCAGAAATTATTTTTTCTTCCAAGCTATATTCATTCCCTAAAATCAAGGTTTCAATATCATCTGGAACCCGGTTTTTCTGATAGACAAGAATAAAACGGTTTTGTGCATCGGCGGCACGTTCTTCCCCGCAATATAATCTTGTGATTTCCATTGCCAGTTCCATCTTGATATTTCTAGGGTTTTCATCGCTTTCCAATCGTTTTTTTATTTTTTCTATTTCGTCCGGGTGGATATCCGTACATAGTTCATAATACTTTATTATCAAGTCATCCGGTATTTTCATTACCTTTTCATAAATAACATGCGGTTCCTCGTCAATTCCAATATAATTCCCCAAACTTTTGCTCATCTTTTCGATACCGTCAATGCCTTCAAGCAGCGGCATAAACAATGTGAGCTGAGATTCCAGTCCGTATCCTTTTTGTATCGTTCTTCCCATCAAAATGTTAAAGGTCTGGTCGGTTCCGCCTATTTCAATATCGGCACCGATTGCAACCGAATCGTAAGCCTGCATAAGCGGGTATAGGAACTCGTGAACAGATAACGGTAAATGCCGGGTGTATCGGTTGCGAAAATCATCCCGTTCCAGCATTCTGGCAACCGTACATTTGGAGGTAAGTTCAATCGTATCGGCAAAGCTTAATTTACTCAGCCATTCACTGTTATACCGTACCTCTGTTTTATTTTTATCAATGATTTTAAATATCTGATTCTGATAAGTCCGGGCATTTTTCAGCACTTCTTCTTTTGTTAATTGTTTACGTGTTTTTGATTTCCCTGTGGGATCACCGATTTGTCCTGTGTAGTCACCGATAATAATAACCGCATGATGTCCTAAGTCCTGTAGCTGGCGTATTTTTCTCAATACCACAGAATGACCGAGGTGAATGTCCGGTGCAGAAGGGTCAAGCCCAAGTTTAATCATTAACGTCCGGTTTTCCTCCGCGGCTTTTTTCAGTTTCGCACGGATATCGTCCGCAGCCGTATGTTCTGTCACACCCTTTAACATAATTTTAATGATATTTTCGATATTTTGTTCCATAATTCCTCCCAATACTAATTCCATAAGTCGGTTTGGCGTTGCCGGGATTTTGGGAAAATAAAAAATCCTTTCTATATCAATGATAGAAAGGACGAGATTTTCCCGTGTTACCACCTTAATTCATTTTATCCTCGCAGACAAAACCTTATCAAGTATCAAAAAATACTTTTGCTGTAACGGGCAGCCCCGGCATTTCCTACTATAAGTTCAGAAAGCGGCTCAAAGATGTATTCACATTCATCCAATCAGAGTTTTTCACCAGCCAACTCCTCTCTGGGATTTTCATAAATGCTACTCGTTCTTGTCATAGCCTTTGTATGAATATTGATTAATAATAAGAATATCAAACGTATTGCAGTATGTCAAATACTTTATTTAAAAATTTATTGAGGATTTCAATGAATCATGATATACTCATGATAAAGTGAAAAATAGGTTAGGGTGTGTCTGAAAACTCATTCCTGTCATCGGAACACCCTAGGGTAAGCGGATACCATATAAATATCTTATAAACATAAAGGTACTCAAGTATTTCCTGTTACGGAATTATTGAGTACCTGCTTTTTTTCACACAGCAAAGTTAGCTTTTCTATTTGATGTTTTATGCCCTATGCCGTAACAATCTTGCTGACCTCCTGCAATCCCAGCAATTCAATCGCTTCTTCCACCATTTTATATTTCAATATTTTTCCGGCGGCATTCATCGGAAATTCATTGACAAACTGCACATACTTCGGCGTTTTTTGCTTTGCCATATGGGAACGGACATATTCCCGGATTTCGTCGTCGGTTGATTCCGCACCCTCTTTTAAAATGACACATGCCATAATTTCTTCGCCGTATTGTTCGTCCGGCACACCGATAACCTGAACGTCGCGTACTTTCTCATGGGTATAGATAAAATCTTCGATTTCTTTCGGATAAATATTTTCACCGCCGCGGATAATCATGTCCCGTATGCGTCCGGTAATTCTGAAATTGCCGTCGGGAAGCCTGCGTGCAAGGTCGCCGGTATGCAGCCAGCCGTTCTTATCAATCGCATTTGCCGTAGCGGCAGGCATTTTATAATAACCTTTCATGATATTGTAACCGCGTCCTACAAATTCGCCGTCGGTATCATCCGGTAAGTCTTCGCCGGTTGCCGGGTCAACGATTTTGCATTCCACGCCCGGCAGCGGTCTGCCGACCGTATTGACACGTACTTCAATCGAATCGTCGGAGGTACTTTGTGTCATGCCGGGGGAACTTTCCGTCTGACCGAATACAATTGTGATTTCGGACATGTTTATTTTTTCAAGTACGTCCTGCATTACCTTTACCGGACAGGGACTGCCTGCCATAATGCCGGTGCGCATATGGGAGAAGTCCGTATTTTCAAAGTCAGGATGTTCCAGCATGGCAATAAACATGGTCGGAACGCCGTTGATTGCCGTTATTTTTTCTTTGTTGACGGCTTCCAATGCCAGTCTTGGCGAAAATGCCGGGACCGGAACCATCGTTGCTCCGTGAGTCATGGAAGCGGTCATGGATAATGTCATACCGAAACAATGGAACATCGGGACATGAATCAGGTAGCGGTCTGCGGTAGATAAATCCATCCGGTCCCCGATGTTTTTGCCGTTATTAATCACATTATAATGTGTCAGCATAACTCCTTTCGGGAATCCGGTTGTACCGGAGGTATACTGCATATTACAGACATCGTTCCGGCTTATCATTGACATCCGGTGATAAATCATCTCAACCGGTGTTTTTTCAGCAAGACGGATTGCCTGTTCCCATGTCAGGCAGCCGGGTTGTTCCGAATCAATGGTTATGATATGCCGTAAAAACGGAAGACGTTTTGCATGAAGCGGTTCGGCAGGGTTATGCGCCGTCAGCTCCGGACATAACTCTTTGATAATACTGATATAATCCGAATCCTTATGCCCGTCTACCATAACAAGAGTATGGGTATCGGACTGCCGAAGCAGATACTCGGCTTCCTGTATCTTATAAGACGTATTAACCGTAACAAGCACCGCACCAACCTTTGTGGCAGCCCAGAATGTAATAAACCATGCAGGAACATTGGTTGCCCAAATCGCAACCTTGTCGCCTTTTTTTACACCGAGTGTAAGCAGGGTACGTACGAAAGTATCCACGTCATTCCGGAATTCCGTGTAAGTACGGGTATAATCGAGCGTCGTATAGCGGAAAGCATATTGATCCGGAAATTCTTCCACAACACGGTCGAGCAGTTGGGGAAAGGTTAAATCAATCAGTGTTTCCTTTTCCCAAATATATTTGCCGGTTCCCGTCTTATTATCAAATAATTCGGTATGCGTAACCGTTTTTTCCGTATAGCGGCTCAT
>DBDL01000098.1:0-43461 GCA_002293545.1 Lachnoclostridium sp. UBA933
AGCATCAACACCATAGTTACTTTAATTTCCGGCAGAGTATTTTCATAAAAAACTTATACCGAAAACATAGCACATAATAGTATCCATTTCAAGTGTATTTGTTTGAATGGATACTGTTTATGTTTATAATGCTGTTTCTATAGTTGAAAGTATTTTATATTTCTCTTATAATATTATTTTTAATTTTACTACTCATATTTGAAGTGAAAGCGATTTGTCGATTAATTTTTAGGGAAACTTATATATCAATTAATTGTTTATCAGGTACAAGAGAGTGAGAAAAAAGGAAAATGCTTTGTACATGTGTATATATAATAGTGTTTGACATATTTCGCAATAAATGCTATAATGTTCCATGTTATTGAATTACATATTCTATATGCATAGAAATAGCGCATTTATATTTAATAAATGGGATAAGAATTATGGGTAATATATTGATAGAATAGAAGCATGAAAGAACGGCGAGAGCAATTTTGTAAAAAATAATACATTCTGCAGACAGGAGAAAAAATTCGACATTGTATGTATTGCTGCTGGATCAGACAGCATTATGGAGTAAATAGAATCAATCTGTTTAAGGAAGTGTTAATAATAAAATGATAAAGAAAAAATACGGATGATCTTGAACAGATTAACGGAAACAAAATACAAAGAATTTTGGCGTTATATATAAAATCAATAAATGATTTACAAAAGAAAAGGACAATACATGAAAATTATGAATAAAATAAACCGATTAGAACGAATACTTCATCATGCCTATACAACAACCCCATTTTATATGGATTCTGATGACGATTACATAAACGATATCAGGGGAAAAGGGTTTGTGTTAAAAGAAGAAAGTGATTGGGAGAAGATACCGCTTACAAAAAAAGAAGACATTGTTTTGCATAAGGATTCCTTTATTTCATCGCATTATTTATCCTTATACCTCCAAGAAAAATTGCTTCAAGTAAGTACGTCCGGTTCTACCGGAAAGTGTGTCGAGATATATTGGAGTAAGTCAGATAATAATCGCTCATTGATGCCGTTATGGCTGAAAAGAAAGCGGTATTATCAGATAAATCCGCATGACAGGCATTGTTATTTTTACACCGGACGGAAATTAGGGGAAACGGATATTGAAACAGAGGATATTGGATATGCAAGAGGTTTTTGTAAAAGCAATCTGAATGAAAAAAAGCTTGTTCAGATTTGGTATGAAATGATAGCGTATAATCCAATCTGGTTTGTTTTACAGCCGAGTATGGGGGCGCTGCTGGCTAAAGTTGTAGAAACATATAATCTGCCGATGATACCAAACCTACGCTATATTGAAATGTCCGGAGAAATGCTGTTGCCTGCCGTCAGAGAGCAGATTGAGAGAGTTTTACATGTTAGGATTGCAAATCAATACGGATGTGTTGAAATGAATTCCATTGCCTATGAGTGTTCGGAGGGTTATTTGCATTGTATGGAGGAAAATGTTTTTACCGAAATCCTTGACGATGATGGGAAAGCAGTTTCGGAAGGTGAAGAAGGAAATATTTACATTACTACATTGCTTAATTATGCAATGCCGCTGATACGTTATCAAATTGGCGACAGAGGAAGATTTGTAAATCAAAGATGTGATTGCGGAAATCATGAAACAATAATGGAATTATCAAACGGGCGTAATAATGACTGGGTAATTGATAATAATGGCGAATATATAAATGCTTATATTTTTATTCGTTGTATTACAAACACGAATATAATATGCGAAAATGCTATTTATCAGTTTCAAGTTATCCAACATGAAATTGGCAGGTTTTCGGTGAATTTAGTAATTGATGATGAGTTTCCAGCTGAAAAAATCAGGAGCTTGTTTCTTGAAAATCTTTGGCAGACATCACTTTCCGGTGCGGCAGTTCACTTCAACTTTCATCCGAATTTATATCCGGACAGCAGTATTGGAAAGTTAAAATGGTTTATCAATGAGATGAATCTTACAGAAATAAATCGGGAGGAATAACATGGGCGATAAAGAGAATTGTTTTATGGATTATTTTTTAACGGTGATTTAAGTATGTGGTGATTTTGAGCTTTGCAATCTATGAATTCCCCCTAAATACATAAATATATAATAAAAGGATATTGGAAGATACTATGAAAATTGCAATTTGCGATTATGAGAAATGCATCAGAGAAGAAATTATAAATTGCTTAAGCGTGTTTCATTTAAAGAATGAGCAACTGCATTTTTTTGAATATGATTATGGAGAAGAACTTGTGATGCATGATAGAGATACGCAAGTTTATGATCTGATTTTTATTAATATTAAGTCGAATAAATTATCTGGTATTGAAGTGGGTAAGCAAATTAGAAAACAAGATGATAGCGTGCTTATATTTCTTCTGTCAGATAATCAACAATATGTACCAGATGCTTTTGCGATCAATGCCTTTCAGATGATAATGAAACCAATAAACAAAAGCTTTCTTATGTCAGAATTTGAACGGGCGTTTAAAAAATATCAAAGAAAAAAATTTCAATATAATATCACATATAAAGGGAAGTCGATTAGTTTAGCAATCAATGATATTTATTATATTGAAACATATAACAGGCATTTAAGAGCGGTAACAAAAAAGGGGCTGTTTGAATTTCTAGGGGTACTAAAAATAGAAGAAGAAAAATTAATACAATACGATTTTATACGATGTCACAGGTGCTATATTATTAATATGAAACATATTATATGCATTGATAAAAATGTGCTTTCGCTTATTAATGATGCCGTCATTCCCATTGGAAGGCAAATGAAAAATAGTGTTATTAATGAATATAAACATTATAATACTTCAATATTGGGTGAGATACTATGATTTGGAATTTTGAAAAATACAAAAACAGAATAGCCGTCATAACAGACTCGCATCAGAAAATAACCTATAATGAACTATTAGAAAACCAAAACAAACTTTGCAAAATAATTTCTCCGGACAGCATCATTGTTCTTATGTCAGGTAATACTCTCGGCAGTTTACTCATGTATATTGCCTGTTTTCAAAATAACAGGATTCCCATAATGTTATCTGCGCAATCGGAGCATTCTTATCTGGAATCTATTTTACAATCCTATCAGGCACGATATCTATGGATGCCGGCAGACAGAAAAGGTGTCACCGGCTATCACAAAGTGTATGAGGAACATGACTATATACTTTGGGAGATAAATGAGTTGATTCCCTATAAAATACATGAAGATTTGGCGTTATTGATTCCCACGTCAGGTTCGACCGGAAATCAGAAACTGGTAAAACAAGCGAAGAAAAATATTTTACATAACACAAAATCCATTTGTAGGTATTTAAGCATCGGCAAAGAAGAAAGAGCAATTACCACATTGCCGATGTGTTATACCTATGGACTTTCGGTTATCAATACCCATTTGTATTCCGGAGGAAGCATTATTCTGACAGAAAAAAATATTTTCAATCGGGAATTTTGGGGGCTTTGCAATCATTACAGTGCAACATCAATAGCAGGAGTTCCTTATACCTATCAGTGCCTTAAGAAATTACGGATTGATAAACTGAACTTAAATTCTTTACGAACATTTACGCAAGCAGGCGGAAAACTATCCCCCGAATTACAGGAGTATTTTGGGAATTATGCATTAAAAAATGAGAAACGGTTTTTTATTATGTACGGGCAAACAGAAGCAACAGCAAGAATCAGTTATTTACCGTATGAAAGATGTCTGGATAAGATAGAAAGTGTCGGTATTTCTGTACCAGACAGTAAAATATATCTGGAAGATAACAAAAATCAAGAAATCAATCTGCCCTACCGCACAGGTGAAATTATTTGTAAAGGGGAACAGGTTTGCTTTGGTTACGCACAAGATTATCGGGACCTAAAGACCGGTGATTCCAACCAAGGGCTTCTTCATACAGGGGATATTGGTTATTTCGATGAAGACGGATACCTGTATATAACCGGAAGGAAAAATAGAATCAGTAAGATATTTGGTGTAAGAATTGACCTGAACGACGTAGAACAGCTTGTTTGGGAAAAGTTTAAAATAGAAGTTGTCTGCATACAAGAAAGCGAAAAAATCTACTTATTCACAACAGAGAAAATAACAGGGAAATCGTCGGACGACATTACCCATTATTTGCAAAAATATATGAAATGGAACANNATCGGCAAAATACCGCGGACAGAGTCCGGTAAAATTGATTACAAAAAACTTGCTTATGATAAGGAAAATGACAGGCTGCATACTCTGGATTTTCCATAACAGAAAACACCCCGCTTTTATTGACGAAACACGAAGCGGGGCGCAATAAGTAACCTTATTTCTTCATCTTAACTTTCAATACCTTACTATAATTACCATATTTCCATTTATTGTTATCTTTTACATAACATCTCACCTTAAAATAATAGGTTTTCCCTTTACGAAGTTTCCCGATTCGCACGCTTGTTCCCTTAACCTTCTTTGTTTTCTTTTTTGCAGAAAACTTTTTCTTGGTATCGTATACGATTTCATATCCATAAATGCCTTTCACTTTCTTCCACTTCAATAGGACATGGTTTTTCTTTTTTGTTTTGACAGAAAGTTTTGTTACCCGTTTGACCCGTTTGACAGAGGTTTTTAATTGGGATTTAACGGGATTTGTTTTTAAGGTGATGCGGGGAGTTATATTCGGAGCGCTCGTTCTTGTCGGATTACCGCTCGGAGTAACGTCGGGGGTAACTCCCGGAGTAGCTTTCGGGGCATTCGTACTTACCGCATGTTCACTGACCGTTACCGTACAGACAGCCGTAAGTGCAGGATAACCTTCTGCCGTTACTGTAATATCCGTCGAGCCGATCCCTTTTGAAGTAACAAGTCCGTTTGCATCTACCGTGGCGACAGCATCATTGCCGGATTGATACAGGAGGTCTGCCGAAGCATTTTTCGGTGTGACCGAAGCGGTGAGCCAAACGGTATCACCAAGGGAAATGTCAGCCGACAATTGATTCAGTGCAATACCGGTAACGCCAGGGTTTTGGTTAATGCCGGCAATATTGCTGCCGGTAAGAGGCACCGTCATTTTATTAGGGTCATCTCCCGGAAAGCCGGCTTCAAAATAGTAAGCCTGTGAAGCTTTGCGGAACAGCGAGTAGATGCTGTTACCGTTTGAAAGACTGGGGGCAAAGGCTTCCCGCAAATCACTTCCGTCCGTATTGATAGAATAAATCTTGTTTGCGTCATTAAACAATAACCGATTGCCATATGAAATTACCCCCGAATAGGATCCGAGATAGTAACTGTTTTTATCACCGGTCAGCCAGTAATCGTCAAAAGTATATATGTTTTTCCCGCTGTTGCTTTCCCCGTCCCATTGACAGACGCCGGTCACGCCGTCGCGTATGCCAGCAGTATAATACCAGTCACCGCCCAAAGGGGTAAACACAGACTGGACATCATTCCAGAAGTAATGATCATATTTTGTACTTGTTGCATTGACGTCAGATATCCAGTTGTAATGCCCATCATCGGGTATATCCGGATCGCCGTTCTCAAAATACCCGTCGCTTTTTAAAAAGTACGTATGCCGTGCATTACCGTCTACGTTGGAATCATCCGCCCAAGTGGTGTCCGCATGATACCACTCCCCGTCAAGCTCTATGAGGTTCCATATGTGATTCATTTCATTGGATGACGCATAGGTTATCGGTATATTCAGTTTGTTTATTATATATTGATAAGCCAGGGAAAAAGCCTGGCATACCCCGTGCTTATCCTCAAAGAGGACAAGGGGATTATAATTGTAGCTGCCTTCGGGCGAATAGTTAAAGTTGCTTGCAAAATAATCATTTACATACAAAGCTTTTTCAACATCGGTCGTACCTGCCGGAATATCCGCTATGATGTCGCCGGCATAATTGTCAAAGGCTTCAATCTTTGTTAAGAGATCCGCCCCTTCATATTTATAGCAGATACCCAGTGAACGGATGATTCCGGTATTATTGTCAAAATTATAAAAAAACGCAGAATCTATATAAAAGAGTTCGGGGTGATGGTTTAACAGATTATCGAGAATCACACCAATGTCAGACACATGAATACCAAACGGTTCTACCGGTATCTCCGCTGTTCCCACATAGGGGGCGTCATCGGTGGGTGTATGCGGTTTATAGTTCAGCTTATTTTCAATTCCTTCTATAACAATACGTTCAAATTCCCCAAAGTCATAGGCAGCTTTCTTCACTTTTGAGCGTTTCACCTTGAAACCGGGTTTGGATGTCAGGTCGGGCAGATCACCCTGCCAGAGTAAATTCGCCGTATCCCTGACATAAACGGATTCCGGTTCCTGTGACTTTGTATAAATCGAGATGGAAGAAATCGGAAAAAATGTCGATATAATCGCTGTCATCAAAAGTACAGCTGTTATTTTTTTACGAATCATAATGCATCACCTTTCCTAAATCGAATCATCGTGAAAAGTTACTTGTTATCTATCATAGTACCACATATGCAAAGTTGTTACAATATAGTGATACGGGATATCTTCATAAATCCTTTACGGCAAACCTTTTCAAAAAAATAAAATTCCTTGTATACACTTTGCTTTATTGGAAACAATAGGAATAGATTCAAAAATAAGTATCGTTACACCATAAAGAATATACGGATGAAACGGTATCAACGTAAGGAGTGTGCGGGATTGAACGTAAAGCGCGGTGACATTTATTATGCAGATTTGCGTCCGGTAATCGGTTCGGAGCAAGGAGGAGTCCGCCCGGTGCTGATTGTACAAAATGATATGGGGAACCGTTATAGTCCGACTGTGATATGCGCAGCAATCACCTCCCGGATGAATAAAGCGGATTTGCCGACGCATGTGGCATTGGAAGCAAACAAATATGGGATTGTAAAGGATTCGGTAATATTGCTGGAACAAGTGAGGACAATTGATAAATCAAGGCTGAAAGAAAAAGTTTGTCATTTGGAGGATGAACTGCTGAATAAGATTAATGAGGCTTTGAAAGTAAGTTTTTCCCTTGGTACATACTGCTAATGATATAACCATTTGCTATGCAAGGGAAAGAATGTAATAGTTGCTTTCATCAAAACAGCAGGAGAAGAAAATAACAAAATCAAAATGAGCCGAAAATGAAAGGAATAGAAAAAACACCTCTAATGAGGTGTTTTTTCTAGTACCATAAGGTACCAAAGCGTATAATAGGGTGGGAGTAGAAAGTGCTTTTAATCACTATCCATTTATCATTATAGAGCTAGAATGTGAACGCAATATGTACAAATTGTGAACATTTTGTAAACATGATGAGTTTATTCATATTTGTCATTGCCAAACGATAGGAGGAAATAGTATAATGGTCACAGTTGCTTTTAGAATACGATGGGAGTTTATATTTGATGAAAATAGGATTGGTACGGCATTTTAAAGTAAACTTACCCCATGGGATAATGATGACGTCCGAAGAATTTCGTGATTGGTGTGAAAAATATGAAAATGCCGGAGTGTTGAAAAAACGGGTGAACATGTATGGAACAAAATGGGATGTTTGCTACAGCAGCGATATGAAAAGAGCTGTTGCTACGGCAAAGGAAGTGTACAGCGGAAAAGTAATGGCAGACAAGCTTTTGAGAGAAGTGGATAATATGCCGTTTGTTCATTCCGAACGGCTGCGGCTTCCCTTTTACCTTTGGCATATATGCGGACGTTTGGCATGGTTTTTCAAATCCAACAGCCAACCGGAAGGAGTTCGGGAAACAAGAAAACGAATCAAAAGGTTTTTAAGGCAGATTGACTGGGAGAAGGATAATATCCTGATTGTTTCGCATGGATTCCTGATTTTTAATATTACATGGGAATTATTTCGTTTGGGATTCGCAGGGAAAAAGGTCAGAAGGGTAAGAAACGGAATTCTATATGAATATCAGTACAAAGGTTCCAAAGAAAAAATACGAGAGAAATTATACAGATGAAGATATCAATTATATGTGTAGGGAAAGTGAAAGAAATGTATTTTGCGGACGCTGTCAGGGAATACAATAAGCGAATGAGTTCCTTTGCTGATATTATGATATCTGAAGTGACAGACGAAAAGATTCCGGATGGCATATCGGAAGCCGGAGAGCAGCGGATACAAATGAAAGAAGCAGAGAGAATCAAACGTTGTATGAAAGAAAGAATGTATACGATTGCATTGGATCGCCGGGGGAAACAATACGATTCACTGCAGTTTTCAGATAGGATAAACCGTCTTATGCTGGAACGGCAAAGTCATATCGCATTTTTAATCGGCGGTTCGTTGGGGCTTCACCCTTCTGTCGTATCTTCTGCAGACGAATGTCTTAGTTTTTCAAAGATGACTTTTCCGCACCAGTTAATGCGCGTCATACTAATGGAGCAAATTTATCGTGCGGTAAAAATAATAAAAAACGAACCTTATCATAAATAAACGATAGGGTAATAAAGGAGGATATATGATAAGTCAAGGTAAATATGTCAGGTTCCCGGAGGGAAAAACAAAGGCGGTGACGCTTAGTTATGACGACGGTGTGGAGCAGGATAAAAGGTTAATCGAAATCCTGAAAAAGTATCAAATGAAAGCAACGTTTAATATTAGCTGCGGATGTATGGCAGAAGAAGGATGCGTATACAAAAAAGGCGAGATTTTTCGCCGTATGTCGCTGCATCAGTGCAAGGAAACATATACGAGGGATATATGTGAGGTGGCGACGCATGGATTTACACATCCTTATCTGACGGAGCTGGAAACGGTCATGGTAATGGATCAAATCGTTTGTGACCGGATTGGTTTGGAAGAAACATTCGGGGCAATCATTTCCGGTCATGCGTATCCGTATGGCAGCAACAATGATAAAGTAGCTGAAGTTCTGAAGCTTGCGGGTATTGACTATGCCCGGACAGTTTACAGCTCAGAAACATTTGGAATGCCGGAGGACTGGCTGATGTGGAAACCGACTTGCCATCATGACAATCCGAAGCTGACTGAACTGACGGATAAGTTTCTCCAAAAGGAGGTAAAGCAAGAGGTGCAGCTGTTTTATCTCTGGGGGCACACACACGAATTAGAAGAAAACAACAACTGGAGTGTAATAGAGGAATTCTGCAAAAAGATGTCGGGCAGGGAGGATATCTGGTATGCGACAAATAAAGAAATATATGAATATATGGAAAGCTATAGACATTTACGGTATTCCGCAAACGGTAAAATGATTTACAATCCCACATGCAGTGATGTCTGGGTGGAAATAGACGGCGAGGTTCACAAAGTGGGTGTGGGAGAAAAGAATACGCTTAATTTTAGGAAATGATTGATTCTCCGGCTTGTATTATGAATATTATGGATATAGTACACGAAGCAGCAGAGAATATATAGAAGAAAGGTTTGGTGGAAATATGAGTTCGGGAATCTCATATTCATTAGGAGATATATTTGGAAAAACACCATTATATCATTTACAGAGATGGGGAGAAAAAGTAGAATCTACGGCATTTATTTTCGGGAAATTGGAATTTATGAATCCTATCGGCGGTTCAAAAGCCAGATCGGCATTGGAGATGATTGAAACGGCAGAAAGACAGGGTATTCTCAGAACGGGGGCAACTCTTGTCGAATCCTCTACCGGCAATACCGGTCTTGCACTTGCAAGCGTCGCAAAGACAAAAGGGTATCATGTGCTTTTAGCGGTGCCGGATTCGGCAAGCAAAGAGTGGATCCGGCTGTTGAACGCTTATGGGGTGGAGGTGGTTCTTACCGACGCATCCTTAGGGATTAAGGGAGCGGTCGACAAGACAAAGGAGATGCTGCGTTCCGTACCGAATGCCGTATTATTGAGGCAGTATGCAAATGCGGCGAACGTAACCGCCCATTACCGGACGACAGGTCCTGAAATATGGGAGGCGACAAAAGGGCGTGTGGATTTATTAGTGGCAGGCGTGGGAACGGGAGCCACCATAACAGGTACCGCTAAATATCTGAAAGAAAAAAATCCGAAGCTTATGGCAATTGCGGTGGAACCGACGGATTCCCCTTTATTGTCAAAGGGGCAGGGGGGTGTGCATGATATTCATGGTCTTGGACCGAATTTTTACCCCAAAATACTGGATACCTCTCTTTTGGATGATGTAATCCCCGTAACAAAAGAACAGGCATACCAAAATGTAAATGACTTTTTGGATACGGAGGGGATGCTGGTAGGAATTTCATCCGGAGCCGCACTTTATGCGGCGGGACAGTTGAGCAGGGCCAGAGAAAATTACGGAAAGAATATTGTTGTCATCCTGCCGGATTCGGGAGAACGTTATCTGTCAACCGAATGCTTTTACTGAGTAAAAAGTTCCCGTTACTTCAATCATTTAAGGAGGAAACGTAAGCAGGGAAATTCTTGCGCATAGGTGTATGAAAAAAAAGACGGAGAAAAGTAAGCTGCCGAAGGCAGTCAGGAATAGTATTATTATTGTATTTACCGTAGTGGTAATCATTGCGGCAGCGGGTATTTATTTTTATACGGATTATCGGAACCAAACAAAGCCGGAAGCACCGGATGACTATCCGGAGGAGTATACGAATCGAAAGGATATTGAGGCTGCCATCGACCCGGTGGTTTTAGAAACCGGAACCGTTCATTTTAATCAAAACAAGGAAGAAAACCGTGCGGAAAAAAGCATGGAGGAAATTCGTACCTTAACCGAAAGTGTTCCCCCAAAACCAATTGATATAAGAGAAGCCGAAAAAATCGCAAACGGCGAACTGGATTCCCTGTTTCAGAATTATACAGTACGGTCTGTCAGCAGTGCAAAAACAAACGGCAGGTTTTTGGGATATCACATCCAGACACAAGCATTATCACAATTAGCTCCCGTGATTCATATGATTGTTACGCCGGATACATTTTTGCAAAATCCGGAGATTCTTCATAGAGAAAACCTCTTGGCATCGGAAGTCGAAGGGGTGCCGCACCATGTGTTTTTTGATTATTCTACGAGAAATGACCAGACAAGCGGAGAAAGAACCGACCGATATACTTATGAAATCATTACCTTTTACAATGATATATCCTATTATATCAAAATGGATTTCCGCGGACTGAATTATGAATTAGACAGGGTTGATACAACGAAAGAAAATACGTCCGCCGAAGTGGCGGCATTTGTGCAGAAATTTGCAAAAATCATAAAAGCCGGCGTCTGAGAATAGTACAATAGTACAAGCTGTAGTTTTGGAAATATCACCGGATTGCAGGCTAAGCCGTAATCTTAAAAGAAATATTACCGGAGGGAAAGGAAAAATCATTACCGTATGAAACGAAGTGAGCAAAAACCTGAAAATTGTTGGAGATTAGAAGATCTATATAAAGACAGCGGGCAGTGGGAGAGTGATTTTAAACAAGTAGAAGCTTCCTTGCCGGAGTTTGCCGCATATCTTTCACAGATCGGCGAAAGTGCGGAGAAGCTTCATGCATTTTTATTGTTTCATGATAAGTATTCGGTTACAGCAGAAAGACTTTATGTCTATGCCCATCAAAAAATGCATGAAGATATGGCGGATACCGAAGGACAGACGCCGGCGAGCAGGGCGGAAAGCCTGATGACAAGGTTATCTGCCGCACAAGCGGCATTTGTACCCAATCTTTTGGCGATCGGAAAGAAGGTGATTCTTGGGTTTATCGAAGAGCTTGACGGATTAAAGGAATATAAACGTTATTTAATGGAATTTTTCCGGAAAGAAAAGCACATCTGTTCCGGAGAAATTGAGGAAATTCTTGCAAATATCCATGATTTTTCCGGCGGGGCTTCGGATATCTTTTCCATGTTCAATAATGCGGATGTTGTTTTTGACCGTATCGCAGACGAGAACGGAAAGGAAGTTCCTTTGACACAGGGGAATTTCATCGTGTACATGAAAAATAAAGATAGAAGTGTAAGAATCGCAGCATTTGAAAGCTTGTACAAGCAGTATGAAAAGTATAAGAATACATTGGCGGCGACGTATTTTTCCAATGTAAAAAAGGAAATGTTCTTTGCCGGGGCAAGGAAGTATGAAAATACCCTCAGCTATGTATTGGATAACACGAATGTTCCGGTTGTGGTTTACGAACAGTTGGTAAAGACAGTAAACAAATACCTGCCGGTGTTTCACCGCTATATGGACATCCGCAAACAGGCATTGGGTCTGGATGAGCTTCATATGTATGATATCAGTGTGCCGATTGTAGACATAGAAGAACAAAAGATTTCATTTGACGAAGCAAAAGAGATTGTAAAAAGAGGATTAAGACCTCTTGGGGAGGAGTACCAGACCCTTTTACAGAAAGGGTTTGATTCCCATTGGATTGATATTTATGAAAACGAAGGGAAACGAACCGGTGCCTATTCGTGGGGTGCCTACGGCGTTCACCCGTATATCCTGCTTAACTATCAGGAGAATTTAAACAGTGTGTTTACCTTGGCGCATGAAATGGGTCATGCCCTGCATTCCTATTATTCCGACAGAGAAATGAACTATGTGGATGCCGGTTATAAAATATTTGTGGCGGAAGTAGCGTCGACATGCAATGAGGCGGTATTGATTCATGATTTGCTCGCAAACAGCAAGGNNAGCAATTCCGGGGGACATTGTTCCGTCAAACGATGTTTGCCGAATTTGAGCTTCAGGCGCATCGGATAGCAGAAGAAAAAGAAGTGCTTACACCCGATAGACTATCCGCTTTATACTATGATTTAAACCGAAAATATTACGGCGACTGGGTTCACTTGGACCCTCTGATTGCCGTCGAGTGGGCAAGGATTCCCCATTTTTACCGCTCATTCTATGTTTATCAGTATGCTACCGGATTTTCGGCGGCAATTGCTATCAGTAAAAAAATATTAAACGGGGAAAAAGGAGCGTTGGAAGGGTATCTCAAATTCCTCCAAAGCGGATGTTCCCGCCCTCCCATTGAGTTGCTGAAAATAGCAGGTGTCAATATGGAATCCCCCAAGCCGGTTGAAGATGCGATGGAGCAATTTGCCGGATTACTGGAAGAATTTATAGCGGCGGAATAAAATGTAAGATCTGTATCACGCCGCACCGTCACACATGCGCGGAATAAAACATGACGCTTATCATGCGCACAGCCGGTCGATATCTTCCGCATTCAGCGTTTCTTTTTCCAATAGTTCATTGGCGATTTCTTTCAGTTCTTTCCCGTGTTCCAAAAGTTCTTTTTTCGTATCGGCATAGTAAACCTGCATCCGCTCACGGCATAAATCGAGCAGTGAATCATTCGGCGGGTTCTCTAAGACATTCATATTAAAAATCCCAAATGTTTCGTCCATTCCGTACTTGTTTATAAAATCCGTCATCTGTTTGGATGCTTTTTCGATATCGTTCCCGGCGCCGGTCGTAATCTCATTTCCGCCGAAAATGATTTCTTCCGCGGCACGTCCGGCAAGAAGAACCATAATATTCCCGATCATTTTCTGTTTTGTCAGATACAGCGTATCTTTCGGTATGCTGAGTGAAAATCCGCCCGCTCCCTGGACACTCGGAATGATCGTGACTTTTGAGATAAAAGAGTCCGGCAGCCTGAGTTTTGTAATCAAGGCGTGTCCGGCTTCGTGATATGCCGTCACTTTCCGGTCCTGCGGAGTTATGTAACTGGTATCTACCTTTTCCGCCCCGGCGATTACGGTATAAAATGCCTTGTCAATATGTTCCGGTTCGATATAGGTGTTTTCTTCGTTTGCGGCAAATATCGCTGCTTCGTTCAAGAGATTCTCAAGCATGGCACCGCTGAAAGAAACGGTGGATTTTGACAGTTCCTCCATGTTGACTTTATCCGACAGAGGTTTTTCCTTTGCATGAAGCTCCAGTATTTTTCTTCTGGCATTCACGTCCGGCAGTCCGATTTCGATCATCCGGTCAAACCGTCCGGGTCTGGTCAATGCTTCGTCAAGTGTGTCCGGTCTGTTTGTGGCGGCGATAACAATAATCCCGTCATGTTCATTAAATCCGGACATCTCGGTCAGGAGAGCGTTAAGCGTCTGGTCGCGTTCGTCGTTGCTCCCGTTCGACTGCTTGCCGCGCCGTTTCCCGATCGCGTCGATTTCGTCAATAAAAATAACCGCTTTCTCCGCTTTCTTCGCTTTTTTAAATAAATCCCTCACCCGGCTTGCACCGACTCCGACATACATTTGAACAAAATCCGAGCCGCTCATCGGATAAAAGGGGACGCTGGCTTCTCCGGCGATGGCTTTTGCCATCAGTGTTTTTCCTGTGCCGGGAGGACCGTAGAACAAAAGTCCGCGCGGCATTTTCGCTCCCAGGTCCAAATATTTATCCGGATTTTTTATGAATTGTATGATATCATCCACCATCGCTTTTGCTTCCATATTGCCGGCAACATCATCGAGCCGCAGTGCCGATGCATTGCTGCCCCCCGCGCCTGCATTCTTAATCAGTCCGGTTCCTTTCCGGCTGAACCGGAAAATCAAAAAAACAATACCCAAAAGCGGGATGATTAATAATTGCATGTATGAACTTTCGGCTGTTTCATCCGCATATTCGATTGGTATCTCATTTTTTAGAAACAGATGAAAAAGTTCGTCCGACTTTGGATTCGGGACTTTATATGTGTGGTTTTCAGAAACCACGGTGAAATATTCCGGATTCGCCCCAAACATGACTTTTTCAACAGAACCTTTGTCAAGCTTCTCTATGAGTGCGTTGTATGTCATGGGTTCTGTTTTATTCTGAAATAGATATAAACCCGCCAATAATACGGCGGCAGTAAGAATGGCAATCAAAAAATAAATCCGATGCTTTTTTTTCAAAAAAATTCCCCCCATTAATCTTTCACTGATATCTATTCTAACATTTTTATGGGGGAAAAGCTATTTATAATAATTGGAAAAAGAAAAGGGCGCGGATGGAAACAGAAAACGCAAAAGGGATAAAAATAAAACGAGGATATTGCGTATCAAATCCCTATTTGTTATAATACACTTATTATTAAGGTAAGGGATAGCGAGGGATATTTCATTGAAGAAAAAGATATTTTTATGTAGTTTATTGATTGTTATCTGCGGTGTTTTTTTTGTGCTGTTATGGCGGCATCAAAGAGGAACGGAACCGGAGGTACAAAATCACGGGGAGGATAACACGCCGGAAGAACAGAAAGAATGGGAGGAAACGAGGATTTTATTTTCTGATAAGGTAAAAAACAGCGGGATTCTGCAATTGACCGAAAATGAAAAGCCGGTTTTTGTATCAAAAAAGATTTCGGGAAACAAAACAAAAAAACTGGAATATCAGGTTTTTGAGTGGAATAACAATTTATGGGAAGAAATTCAGCCTCCCTGGACAAAAGTCTTTGATTCTCTGGAATTTAGAAACAATTTTCCTGCCGACCCGATGAAAGAACAGGACGGGAATTATTATTTTTCTGTCATGGAATATTCGGATCATAGGAATGATACCATCTATCGGATTAATGAAAGCGGGCAGGCGGAAAAAATAAATACAAAACAGGAAATGCTTGTTCAGGGGAAAGGGAATGAACGGGAAAATTTTTGGAAATATCATATATTAGATGACAATTCCATTGTTTTTGAGTACGGCACGAAGCTTGTACGCTATGACTTAAAAACCGGTAATAAGTTAATCGAAATAGATAATATGGATACCTCCTCCGGGGAATTGATCGGCAATATGTATTATTCCATGAACGAATCGGCAGATGTGATACTGGTTACCGATGTGAAAACCGGGCGGCTGGCTGAGGAAATCAATTATAAAGTCCCTCCGGATATCGGGAACGGCGTACAGATAGAATTTTGCAGGGATGAAAAAGGGCTTCTGTATCTTGTGACAACCGATGGGATTTTCCAAAAATCCAGTGATTCGGCGGAGTTAGTGCGTATCGTACCATTTGAAAAATGCGGCATTTATGCATCGACAGATAAAAAAGATGTCCTTGTGAAAGATATGAGCAGTAAGGATGGGATTATATATGTAAGTTATTATTCGTTTTCCGAGGGAGAAGAGCAATTTTATCAGTATGGATAGGCTCAGAAACACTGCTCTTATTTGCTCCCCCGGTAATTGGCTGCTTACCGTTTCTTTACCGTTAAATACTCAAAATCACATACGGTATCCGAGGCGGAACCGTTAGACGAACAATAAAGTCCGATCGTATTGCCGACAAAGCCGCCGGCGCAGTCGGTGCTTAAAAACCGGGTATCTATATGCTCCGCCAGTTTTTCAGACTTCTCATTGTCAAATTTTCCGGTATCACTTGCCGAATAGGAAACGGTCAGGTCTTGTCCGGCAGCTTCAAAAACCAACCGGACGAAAGGGCAGTATCGTTCCGGTGTCCCGGATGCCAAAACCGTTTCTTCCCCTTTTTCAATTTTAACAAGCTGAACAGTCGTGCTGCCGTTATGCATTGACACTAGGCACTGCAAATTGGCATCCTGACTTTGATTGATGACCAATCCTGCCGTTTCCGACCGGTTTTTCGGCTCGAATTCAAGCACGGTTTCGGCAAGGAAACTCATCGACTGCTGTCGGACGCATACATAACTTGGGGATTTTCGCTCCGTCAGCTTCTCTTTTGAACATTTCATCCGTAAGAATCCGGGGCGCTCCGTAAGTGAATAATTCAGCGGATTCGGATTCCGTAAGTACATAAAATGAAAGGGAAGTTCCGGTATATTGAATCTCGTGGTTTCTTTCGGAGCCGGAACAGGGGATTCGGGCAGATTCGGGACGGGGATTTTGTTTTCCACAATCCCTTTTCCCGGATTGACGACCGGCCAGCCGTCTTCCCAAATAAATGGGACAAGAAAGGTTTCCCGTCCGAGGTTTCGGTAATATCCGCCGTAAGGTCTTGAACCGAGAAGAACCATCCACGATTCGCCGTTTTTGGTTTCCACGATATCCGGATGCCCGACATTGACAATCGGATAATGATACCCCAAATGGCGGTGTGTTAGTATCGGATTGGCTCTGTTTCCTTTAAACGGTTCCCGCAGGCTTTTGCTTCGGGCAATCGTTACGGCATGATAATATTCCGTCCCGGCTTCCGAGATGAGAAGATAATAATACCCGTCTTTCTTATATAGATGAGGTCCTTCCGGCCATACCGCATCCCGGAGGGCGCCGTGCCATGCGGCGGTACTCTCCCCGATGAGTTTCATTGTCTTTAAATCCAGCTCCTGTATGTAAATTTCATTATCTCCGTAATATTTAGAACCTTCGCGGCGTTCCTTTGTGCCGCAGTAATAACACTTCCCGTCATCGTCGAAAAACAGGGAAGGGTCGATTCCCTCCGAAGCGAGAGGGTACGGGTCGGACCAGGGACCGGCGGGGTTTTCGGCAGTTACGATGAAATTCATACCGTTGTGCACGGATACATTGGTTGTAATCACATAAAATAAACCGTCATGATATCGGATGGTCGGGGCAAAGATACCCTGGGATTGTTCGTTTCCGTCAAAAATAAACTGCCCGGAACGGGTTAAAACATTCCCGATCTGTTCCCAATGAATCAAATCCCTGCTGTGAAAAACCGGAATTCCCGGAAAGTAAGAAAAGGTAGAAGTCACTAAATAATAATCATCCCCTGCGCGGCATAGGGAAGGGTCCGGGTAAAATCCCGGAAGTATGGGGTTGTTAAAATAGGTATGTTCCAATCTGATATCCTCCTGTCATCTGTTCATAAAGTTATTTTATAACAGGAGATTTCAAAAGTAAACCTCTGTGCGGACAAGAGAGAAGTTTTTTTGCATACAAAGGCGGCAGCCATTGTAATCATCCTGTCAAAATCAAAGCAGAAACAGCGGAAAAACAGGGTCAGAAACAGGGGAAAAAATGTATCAAAATATCTAAGAAACTATAGACATATGCCAGAAATAATGGTATACTTAAAATCAAATGTATACAATTTATACAAAGAACAGCGGCAAAATGTTTGGGTTTTGGTTGAAAATTTGTGCGAATCGCATAAAAAAATTGCGAAAAGGCAAGACCGGCACGATTTATATTTTTGAGATTTGTGCATTATGCATAAATATATAGGTGAGAGAAGAAGAAAGGAGAAAACAGCAGTATGTCAATATTTAAGAGCAAAAAGTTTATCGTTCCTCTCATAGTTGTTTTAGTGGTAGGAGGTCTTGTCCTTTGGACGAATTTATCCTCCGGCGTATTGGACTACCATGAGAAATATGAAGGAATTGATTTACAGCTTGGCGAGACAGAACTGGGACGAACAGATACTTATATTCAGTATTTAAACAAAGAAGAGTTTAAGGATGCGGACGTACCAAATGAAATCTTACCGATCAATCTGTTTGATTATGAAAAAGGTTCCTATGGTATAAAAAAAGAGGCGGTAGGAGGGGAAAACGCGGCTCTGCGAATGGATGAAAAAAGTAAGGCAGAGTGGACAGTCGATGTAAAAACAGCAGGTTTTTATAACGTCTATTTGGAATACTATCCGATGCCCGGACGCGGCGTTGATATTGAACGGTCGTTTCTGCTCAATGGGAAAGTACCGTTCCGCGGTGCCGATGCCTTAACTTTCAGCCGTGTATTTGTGGATTCCGGTAAAATAGAGATGGATAACCAGGGGAATCAAATCCGGCCGACGCAAAAAGAAGGACCTTGCTGGCAGTCAGTATATTTATCCGATGCCACCGGTTTTGAGGCGGAGCCTTATCGTTTTTATCTGAAACAAGGGATCAATAAAATATCATTCGTTGGAATCAACGAGTCAATAGCTATTCGTAAATTAGAAATCAGCAATCAGGCAGAGATTTTACCGTATGCGGAATTTGCTAAGAAGAACGAAGCGGCAGTCAATCAGAAACCCAAAGCAAACACACTGGTTAAGGTACAGGGGGAAACGGCGCAAAGACGTTCCACTCCTTCTTTGTATGCCTCTTATGACCGCGGGTCTGGTTCGACAGAGCCCTCCAGTATCGGAAAGGTCGTTCTGAATAAGACCGGGGGAACACAGTGGCGTGTGGCAGGTGACTGGATCGAAATTGATTTTGAAGCACCGGAGGACGGTGCTTACGTATTTGCATTAAAAGGGCGTCAGAGTTACAACCGTGGTTTTGTTGCCATGCGCAAAATTATGATTGACGGCGCCGTTCCGTTTTTGGAGGCAAGCCAGTTAAGATATGAGTTTTCCAGCGTATGGAATATGGAGGTTCTTCAAAATGAGGGAGGGACGCCGTACCGGATTCCGCTTACAAAAGGAAAGCACACGCTTCGTATGGAAGTGACACTGGGAGAGTTCGGGACCTTTTTGTCCGAACTGTCGGACCGCGTTTATAATATGAACCAAATGTATCGGAAGATACTTGTTATTACCGGAAGTGCGCCGGATATTTATCGTGATTACCATCTTGAGAAAGCACTGCCCGATGTAGTGGAACAGATGGGTCTGGAGTCGAAGCGGCTTTATAAGGTGATTGACGACGTCATAGCCTATACGGGAACGAACAATCAGCATCTGGCAGTTGCCGGAACATTGGCGGCACAGTTGGAAGCGTTCCATGAGGACCCCGCGGATATTCCGCAAAAACTGAAAAATTTTAAAACCAATATCAGCTCGCTCGGCACTTCGATCAATACGCTGAGAGAAACGGCAATGGATGTGGATTATGTTTGCTTTGCGGACGACGTGTCTTCTTTGCCGGAAGTAAATGAAACCGGTTTTGACAGGGCGATTCGCGAAACACAGATGTTCGGCAATTCATTTTTCAGTAATGCCAATAGGTTGGGAAATGTTTATGAAGGGCAGGAATCACTTGACGTATGGATTGTGGCCGGACGTGACCAAAGTTCTATCTTGAAAACGATGATTGACGATACCTTTACACCGGAAACCGGGATTACGGTTAATGTTAAGCTGATTGACGTATTGACCCTCCTGCCTGCCGTAGTAGCGGGAACGGGACCGGACATTGCTTTGACGGTTGCACAGACGGAGCCGGTAAACTATGCGCTTCGGAATGCGGCGGAAGATTTGATGCAGTTTGGTCCGGAATTGGAAGAGTTATTAAAAGAATATCCGGAAAGCTCCTATGAAGCCTTTAAATTTAACGGCGGGTTGTACGGGCTGCCCGAAACTCAAAACTATAATGTATTATTCTACCGCACGGATATCTGTGAGGAGCTGGGGATTACCGTTCCGCAGACATGGGATGACGTGATTAAGCTGCTGCCGGTGTTACAGAGAAATAACATGCAGTTTGCCGTGCCTTCCATTGAACGGAAGATTGGAAATACGATAAATCCCGACCTTGCCAATTATTATGCACAGTTGTACCAGCGGGGAGGCAGATTGTATAATGAGGATCACAGCAAAACGGATATTAGTTCTCCCGCAGGGATTGATGCGTTTGAATTCTATACGAAATTATTCACAAGCTATAAACTGGAATTGCAGTACGATTTCCTGAATCGTTTCCGGAGCGGGGAAATGCCGATCGGTGTTGCGGATTACAGTAACTTCAACACCTTTGCCGTATTTGCACCGGAAATCGACGGACTTTGGGAGTTTGACCTCGTTCCCGGCATGAAAGACCCGAAAACGGGTGAAATAAACCGCAGCGTACAATCTTGGGGAACTAGTTCGATGATGTTAAAACCTGCCAATCAGAAAGAAGATGCGTGGGAATTCTTAAAGTGGTGGTCAAGTTCGGAAACACAAGTACGGTTCGGGCGTGAATTGGAAAGTGTAATGGGAAAATCGGCACGTTATGCTACTGCCAATCAAGTGGCATTTGACCAATTGGCATGGGGTACAAAGGAATCCGAAATCCTGAAAGAACAATGGAAATGGGCGTTTTCACTGCCTGAGGTTGCGGGCGGTTATTATACACCAAGACATGTTACCAATGCGATTCGTAAAGTAATCAACGATAAGGAGGATCCAAGGGAAACACTTCTTGATTATGTGGTTACGATAGATGATGAGCTTGAAAATAAACGCAGCGAGTTTAATTTCGATATTACAGGGACAGGTTCCTTGGATTATAAAAATTGGAAGCCTCTCGATATGAATTCTAAGAAGAAAGGAGAGTAGCGTATGAGTTTTCTGAAGAAATACTTTAAGGTTAAGAGAAAAAACATGCACATCGGATGGTACAAGGCAAAAAGGTCCAAAACAATGTATCTGTTTTTACTGCCCTATGCAATATTGTTTACTACGTTTTTCATTCTTCCGGTATTGGTGTCTGTATTTTTCAGTTTTACATATTATAATGTGCTAGAACCTGCACAGTTTACGGGTGTTGACAATTATATCAAATTAATATTGGCGGATGATGTATTCCTGATTGCGATTAAAAATACATTTATTCTGGCGGCGATAACCGGACCGCTCGGCTACATTGCCTCGTTTGTCTTTGCGTGGTTTATCAATGAATTACCCCGGTATATCCGTGCGTTTGCCGTATTGATTTTTTATGCGCCGATTATATCCGGTCAGGCATATTTGATCTGGGCTATTTTGTTCAGCGGGGATGCCTATGGATATATCAATGCCATGTTAATCGAGGTCGGGATTATTGCCGAACCGATTTTATGGCTGACAAACCCGAATTATATGTTAAATGTTGTGATGGTTGTTGTTTTATGGATGAGCCTCGGAACCGGATTCCTTTCTTTTGTGGCAGGTCTTCAGGGGATTGACGTATCACAGTTTGAAGCCGGCTATGTTGACGGTGTCAAAAACCGCTGGCAGGAATTGTGGTATATCACACTGCCGAATATGAAACCGATGCTGCTATTCGGTGCGGTTATGGCAATTACCCAATCGTTTGGCGTTGCGGATGTCACACAGAATCTCTGCGGATTTCCGAGTACGGATTATGCGGCGCATACGGTTGTAAACCATTTGATTGACTATGGCTCCATGCGTTTTGAAATGGGCTACGCTTCGGCAATTGCGACCGTCTTGTTTGTTACGATGGTTGTCTGCAACAAGGCGATTCAATCATTGCTTAGAAAAGTAGGAACGTAAAGGAGAGGCGACAATGTTAAAAATAAAGAAGAGAAAACCAAACCGTTCAAGGGGCGGAGATATTGGTATTTACCTGTTATTGATTTTTGTCGGTATCTTTATGGCAATCCCTTTGATTTATGCAATTGTAAGCGCATTTAAGCCATTGGATGAAATTTTCCTGTATCCGCCGAGATTTTTTGTATCTCATCCGACGTTTGCGAACTTTCAGGATTTGCTGAATGTTATGTCGGATTCGTGGGTGCCGTTTACCAGATATGTATTCAATACCGTGCTGATAACCTTGGTTGGTACGCTGGGGCATTTGATATTTGCGTCTATGGCGGCATATGTACTGGCAAAATATGATTTTCCGGGGGGCAAAACATTTTTCTCCCTTTGTGTAACGGCACTTCTGTTTAACCAATGGGTAACGGCGATTCCCAACTATCTGGTCATGACCAGACTGGGTTGGGTAGATACCTATTTGGCATTGATTATACCGGCGTTTGCGGCACCGATGGGGTTGTTCCTGATGAAACAGTTTATGGAGCAGATTCCGGATTCACTGATTGAAGCTGCACGGATCGACGGGGCAAAGCAGGGACGTATCTTTGTCCGTATTGTTATGCCGAATGTAAAGCCGGCATGGCTGACGCTCACGATATTTTCGGTCGTACAGCTTTGGAACCTGACAGGAACCAGTTATATCTATACGGAAGAACTTAAAATGCTGCCTTACGCATTGCAGCAGATCCTGCTCGGCGGTGTGGCAAGGGCGGGTGTCAGTGCGGCGGCGACAATGATTGTTATGATGGTACCGATACTGATCTTTCTGTTTGCGGAAAGTAATGTTATTGAAACGATGGCAAGCTCTGGTATTAAAGAATAGTTAGGAGGAGAAAGATGAATAAAATAAAACGTTTCGTTTCCGTTATACCGTTAGTGCTTTTAATATCTCTCCTGTTTGAAAATACGGATGTTTTGGCGATATCCGGCGCCGGAACTTATACTTATAATTATGATTGCTGGATTGAGGAACGCGAATCGCCGGATGCGTATTCGGTATCACAGACGTTTTCCGGTTCCAGTATTGAAGGCTGTACAAACTTCCTGGCTCCGGAGAGTTTATATGTATTGGGAAACCGTTTGTATGTAGTGGATACGGGCAATAACAGGATTGTTGAGCTGGAGTATAACGACAGCGACAGCAGATTTCATTATATACGTGAATTCAAGGAGTTTATGAATGAGGGGAAGAAAGATACCTTCAATAAACCCAAGGATTGCTTTGTACAGGAAAACGGTGATATTTTGGTTGCCGACTACGGCAATCAGAGAATCGTACATGTTGACAAGAACGGGAATGCCGTTAAGGTTATCGTTCAGCCGGTGGATGAAGCGTATGACAGCGGTACAAAATTTCTGCCTACAAAATTAGTTGTTGACAGAGCGGATCGTGTATTTACCATTGTGGAAAATATCAACAAGGGTTTTCTGGAGTTTGATAAAGAGGGAACTTTTATCGGCTATATGGGTGCCAGTGAAGTGGAGTTTAACCCGGTTGATTATATCTGGAAGATGATCGCAACCGAAGCTCAGAGAGAGCAGATGAACAGCTTTGTACCAACAGAGTATCATAACCTGACATTGGATGACGAAGACTTTATCTATGCGACGATTACCAAGTTTGAAGGGGATCCGCTTGACGTGAAGCCGATACGGAAGCTGAATGCAAAAGGGACGGACATCTTAACGCGCAACGGATATTTTACGCCGAGCGGGGATTTGTTCTATGCAAGTGCGGAAGTCATTGATCCGGGCGGACCGTCTAAGCTCTTTGATATTTGTGCGCTGCCGAATGACACGTATTTTTGTCTGGATTATACGAGAGGACGGATTTTTGGTTATGATTTCCAGGGCAACCTGCTGTATGCGTTCGGCGGAAGAGGATACCGCAAAGGATATTTTATCAATGCGGTGGCACTGGAAGATATGAATGATTCCCTGCTTGTTCTGGATTCAAAGCAAGGGACGGTAACACAGTTTAATCAAACAACCTACGGCGCATTGATCAGCCAGGGGTTGGTTGAATATAAAATCGGGGATTATGAAGCCTCTGCCGAAACATGGAAGAAAGTAATGCGTATGAACGGAAACTATGATTTGGCATATATCGGAATCGGGCGTGCATTATTAAGGACAGAACGGTATAAAGAAGCAATGGAATATTTCAAGTTAAAACTGGATGATGACAACTATTCCAAAGCCTTTAAATATTATCGGAAAGAATGGATGGAAGATAATATCGGGTATGTAGTAGTGGTTCTGGTCATTTTGATTATCCTTGCTTATGGGCGCGGGTGGTACAAAAAAGCCAAGAAGGAGGTAAGTGAAGGATGAAGATGGTCGATGCCGTACGAGATCGGGACTACTGGAAAAAAACGGGAATTACATTGAAATATTCCTTACGCTGTTTATCAAAACCGTTTGATTCGTTTTGGGATTTATCCCATGAGCATAGGGGATCCAAAAGTGCTGCCACGATATTATTAATTCTTACGCTCCTTGTGAATGTTTGTGATTTGGTTTTTACAAGCTTTGTCATTATCGGTCCGATTGACTGGAACTATGTAAATGTATTCCAAACAATGGCCACATTGGTTATCCCCTTAATGATTTATGTTGTGGGAAACTGGTGTCTGACAACGTTATTTGACGGCAAGGGCAAGTTGGGCGATATTTATATGGCAACTTGTTATGCCTTGACGCCTTATATTATTATCAAGGTGCCGCTTATTGTCATAAGTAATCTGGTCACAGGTGATGAAGGGGTATTTATTCAATATTTTGATGTTTTTGCGTTGATATGGTGTGGATTGTTGATTCTTATTTCTGTTATGATGATACATGATTTTTCTCTGGGAAAAGGATTTTTAGCACTTATATTTTCGATTGTAGCAATGTTGGTAATTATATTCTTAATAATTCTCTTCTTTAGTTTGATTACAGATGCAGTTTCATTTTTCTATTCAATCTATCGGGAAATATTATTTCGATTTTACTAAACAAGACGGAAAGGAGGAGCAAACAGAGTATGAAAAAACGACTAATGATTTCTTTTCTCATGATTTTTACCGTGCTGTGCCTTGCCGGCTGTGAAGAAGAAGATTCGGGTGCGATATTGGAACCGAGGTATTATGAAGGGGAAGCGGGACAGGTTTATACGATTGAGAATGAATCTTTAAAATTAGAACTTGACGGGGATACGACGACATTTAAGCTGACCAATAAAAAGACGAATGAGGTTTGGTATTCTAATCCTGCCGAACGTGCCGAACTGGGAAAAGGAAAAGGAGTAAATCAGGATGTACTGTCGGCAACAATGCTGATTAAATATTCAAGCAAGATTGACAATGTAGTGGATATTGACAACTATACAAAATCTATTGTGAATCAGAACTATGTGATTCGTCCGGTTGATGCTAACACACTAAGAGTTGATTATTCAGTTGGCGATGTAGCCAGGATATATATATGTCCGCCGGTGGCAAGTGAGTCCAGAATGCAGGAATTCTTATCCAAAATGGACAAATCAACACAAAAGAGTGTTTTGCGTAAGTATGTGGAATACAATTATGAAAAATTGTCCAGCAATAGTGACAGTACGGAGTTAGACGAAGCGCTTATGATATTTCCGGATCTGGAAAAGGAGCCAATGTATGTGCTTTCCGAGGATATATCCGAATCCAACGGAGAAAGCGTTCAGGAAGAATTTGTACTNNNNCCCGGCATCGGCGGCAAAAATGATTTGGCAGTATTCAACATATCTGTTTATTATATGCTGGACGGAGAAGATTTTATTGTAAAAGCACCGATGGAGGAAATACAGTATAATAAAAAATTCCCTCCGATTGAGATGACGCTTTTACCTTATATGGGAGCCGGCAGTACGGAGGACGAGGGTTATATTTTTGTTCCGGACGGAACCGGGGGAGTAATCAACTTTAACAACGGCAAAACAAATCAGCAGGGATATATCAGTGATATGTACGGCTGGGATTACGGGACATTCCGTAAAAATGTCGTGGATGAAACACAATCCAATTTTCCGGTGTTTGGAATTGCCAGAAACAACGAAGCATTTATCAGCACTGCGGAAGAGGGAAGTGCCTATGCTATCGTAAATGCGGATATCAGCGGGAAGATAAACGGATACAATTACGGACGTATCTCCTATCGTCTGGTACACGGTGAAAACATGGACATTTCCAATAAATCGGACACGGCGGTGCGTATTTTTGAAAAGCAGCTGCCGAAAGAAAATATTGTACAGAGATATATGTTTTCGGCGGAAACGGATTATGTATCACTGGCAAAAAAATATCGTGAGTACCTGATGAAACAGTACCCAGAGATGAAGAAGAAAGAAGACAGGAACGATGTTTCCCTGTCGGTTGAAATGATTGGAGCGGTAGAACGGGTGGAGCATATTATCGGATATCCGGTAACACGTCCGTTTGCACTTACAACATTTAACCAATCGCAGTCAATTCTTGAGGATATGGTAAAACAAGGGATCGAACCGAAAAATCTTGCCGTAAAATATTCGAGCTGGTATAATACAGGAATCCGGTCGAATACGAGTATGAAGGTAAATCCGGTCGGTCGTCTTGGCGGTACTTCTGATTTGGAGGAGCTTACCGCGTATACAAAGGAACAGGGAATGGATTTCTTTTTGGAAGGCTCGTTTAGCTATGTGCATAAGGACACTATATTTGACGGGTTTACAACAAGCCGCGACGCTGCGAAATTTGTCAGCCGTGAGGTGGTAGAACTGGACCCCTACTCCGAAGTAAGCTTTGTACCTGCTGACTGGATAGAATTTACCTACTATATGACGAAACCGTCATATTCCCAAAAATCAATTGAGCATTATGCGGGAGAGGCGGAGTCGCTCGGAACAAAAAACATTGCCTTTACCGATTACGGTACCAGACTGGGAGCGGATTATAATCCAAAGGATCCGGTATCGCGTGAAAAAGCGATGAACATGGAAGCAGAGTCCATGGGTAAATTAAAACAAAACGGAAGCAAACTTATGACGAAAACCGGATTTCAGTATGTCATTCCCTATTCCGATTATATAACAGAGTTCCCCATTAATACAAAAACGGTCAATATGGTGGATGAAAATGTTCCGTTTTATGCAATCGCTTTGCATGGTTTGGTAGATTATGCGGGCGAAGCGGCGAATCTGGCAGGGGATTATGATGAAAACCTGCTGAAATCAGCAGAATACGGCGCAGGACTATATTATAAGCTGATGCATGAAGATACGAGAGAGTTACAGGATACGCTCTATACAAGATATTTTGCATGCAATTATAATGAATGGAAAGATACGCTGGCGGATACTTATAAGCGTTTCAGCGAAGAATTAGGCGATACCTATAACCAGTTCATTGTCAAACATGAAAAAATAGCGGAGGGCGTCTACCTTACCGGATATGAAAACGGAAAAGAAGTCCTCGTAAACTATAATTCCAAGGATTATAATTTAGACGGAACCGTTGTTCCAAGACGCGATTTCATTACAAGAGGAGGTGGCAGTAAATGAACAGATTCAGAAAATCGGGAAAGAAAAAGAAGAAAAGCTTGGCTTTTAAAAACGGTGTAGCCGGATATTTGTTTATTGCGCCTTTTATCATTGGTTTTATTGCATTTATGGCAATCCCGTTATTCCAATCCTTTTTTATGACATGGAACGATGTAACTCCGGAAATCGGCGGATTTGCATTGAAGTGGTCGGGGTTATCAAATATTGATTATGCCTTTAATGTCAATCCGGATTACAGACGTTTCTTATTTGAAGAGCTTATCAGGATGTTATACAGTTTACCGGCAACATTGATTTTCAGTTTCTTTATTGCCTTGCTGCTGAACCAGAAATTTAAAGGCAGGGGCNNGGACTGGTTCGTGCCGTCTTCTTCCTTCCGGTTATTTTATCCTCCGGAGTCGTCCTTGGGATTGAGTTTAATAACCAATTGTTTCAGGAGGTTCAGGAAGCAGTTGCAGAAGCGAGCAGCGAAGTTGGCATCACAACGGCGTTAAGGGAAATCCTTGTTGATAACGGCGGATTTGCCAGTGATATTTTTCTGTATGTATTTGATATCGTAGAAGGTGTATATGCGATTGCCATTGCTTCCGGTATCCAGATTATTATCTTTTTATCCGGTTTGCAGACAATTTCACCGAGTATGTTTGAAGCGGCGCAAATCGAAGGTTGTACGGCATGGGAAAGCTTTTGGAAGATTACCTTTCCTATGGTAAGTTCTTTGATTCTTGTAAATATTGTTTATACTGTGATTGATTTCTTCAGCAGAACGGATAATACGGTTGCTGCGGAGATACAAAAAGCGGTAGGAAAGTTAGAGTATGGGCAGGCTTCTGCAATGGCATGGATTTATTTCCTGATTGTTATTGTGTTCCTGGGAATTATTTCGCTCATTATCTCGAAGAGGATATATTATTATGAATAATAAAAAAAGCAGAATAAAAAACTTTCTTGAGAGAAACAGACAGTCAAATAACTATTTACTGAAAAAAAGGGCATTTTCTGCCGGTTATAAATTTATTCGCGCCATCATGCTGTTTGGATTATGCTTCTTGATATTACAGCCGCTTGTCAATAAGCTGGCAGTTAGTTTTATGGAGGAGCAGGACTTATATGATTCTACGATTGTTACGATAGCAAGACATTTTACATTGGAAAATTATAAGCTGGCGGCTCAACTGATGAATTACTGGCAGGCTATGTGGTCTACGGCAGGGTTAGCCCTAGTGGTAAGTATTCTGCAGATTGTGTCCTGTACGCTGGTTGGATATGGTTTTGCAAGGTATCGGTTCCCTTTAAAAAATATGTGGTTTGCTTTTGTTATTTTAATTATCGTAGTACCGGCATATACGATTCAGGCTCCGTTAATTCTTAATTTCAGCAGTTTTGATATTTTGGGGATTTTCACATTGATTAACGGAAAACCGCTGCAGCTTTTGTATACACCGGTACCGTATGTGCTGATGTGTCTGGGATGTATGGGTTTGAAAAGCGGACTTTATATTTATTTGATCCGGCAGTATTTCAGAGGAATACCAAAGGAATTGGAAGAAGCCGCTTATGTGGACGGCTGCGGCAAGCTAAAAACCTTTTTACGCATTATGGTTCCGGATTCAAAACCAATTGTGACGTCATGCTTCTTGTTTGCCTATGTATGGCAATGGACAGATTCTCTTTACGTAAATATGTTTTTAAGTCAGGATTTTGCTCTGCTGCCGACAGCATTAACCGGACTTTCCGGCAAATTGGACAGTTACTTAAAGGCGTTGGCAATTGCCGACCAAGCTACGGCAGGGCACAAACAAATGATGATTGGAACCGGAATTTTGATGGTGATCGCACCGTTAGTTGTGATTTATCTGGTTGCACAAAAGGGCTTTGTGGAAAGCCTGAGCCAAACAGGTATTAAAATGTAATTTTAATATAAAATAAGGAGGTAAAAAATGAAAGGAAAAATGAAGATGAAAAAATGGGTGGCGTTGTTTCTCGTAGTCGTTATGGCATTTTCGTTAAGTGCTTGCGGAGGCAGTGATGGAGGTGATGATGGAGCTGATGTGACCTCAGAAGAACCGGGAGGTGCAGAAGGCGGAAAAGGTGAAAAGAAAAGACTGGAAGACCTGGGAGGAATGAAAGTTACGGTTGCGGACTGGTATTTTGCCGAAACCGATTCCAAAACCCAGTATGCTAAGGATACGGCGGCTTATGAAAAAGAAATGGAAGAAAAGTATAACTTTGAGATTGAAAGAACACAGCAGTATTCGTGGACAGATCAGCAGGAAATCTATGTCAGTGAAGTAATGTCAAATAATCCGAGATTCAGTTTGTATTATCTGTATCAGGAATTTGTTGCACAGCCGATGCTGCGCGGACTGATGTATGATTTGAATACGGTTCCTACGATTGATTTAAAAGAAGAGAAATGGAATCCGACCGTAACCAATTTAATGACATTCGGCGACAGCACATACGGAATGAACATTGAAGCAGAGCCAAGAGGCGGTTTGTTTTTCAACAAACGTATGCTGAAAGATGCCGGAATTGATCCGGAGGAGCCATATAAGCTCCAGCAGGAAGGGAAATGGACTTGGGAAAAATTAGAAGAATATTGCAAGACATTAACGAAGGATTTGGATGGTGACGGAAAAACCGACCAATATGCAATGGCAAGCTTCAATAAACATTATCTGCCGTTAGCGGCGGCAAACAATAATGCCGGATTTATTCAAAGAAAAGATGACGGTACGTATTTTAACGCAACAGGTTCCAATGAATTTTTAGAAGCAATGAACTGGGCGGTCAGCTTAATTGAAAAGGGTTATATTATGACACCGCCGGAAAATTCAAGCTGGGAATATTTCACCGTTGCATTCCGGGATAATGCGGTTGCCATGACAACTTCCGAAGTATATCAGATCGGGCAGTTTAAGAATATGGATGATGACTGGGGATTTGTAATGTTCCCGTATAACCAGAATAACAAAGAGGCTACCAACAAAACAATTCCGAATGACAATATTGTTGTTTTGCCGAGCTGTTATTCACCGGAAGAAGCAGAAAAGATTTGCTTTGCTTATGATTTGTATACCGATCCGACTCCGAATTACGAACTGGATGAAGTATGGAGAGAGAGATATTATTCACAGTTTAAAGATGACAGAGCGATCGACGAAACACTTGTTATGATGCTTGAAGATGAGCACAAGCAGCCGGATTACCAACCGATGATCGGCAGCGAAGCAGATTATGGTGACTTCTGCTATGGTGTTTACGCAATGGCAGTTACACCGGCGAAGAAGGTTGAAGAAATCAAGTCTAAGTGGGATCGGCTGATTGCCCAAATGAATGATAAATATGCAAGCTTTAATAAGGGTGAAATTGACAAGAATGCAGAAGTAGACAGCAGCAAAGCAAATTCAAATCAATATGCAGGTGAATAATATTGGATAAGCGCAAGGGTGCGGAAGTGTATAACGGGGTAAAACAAAGAAAACCAAAGGAACACCGTTTTATTTAAAAGGATTCCTGATAATATAAAGCGATGAACAATCTCATATGATTGACAGGAATCATATCATCAGCAGGACTGCTCAGAATCGGCATATCCATTCCCGTGCAGTCCTGTTGTTTAGAGGAAAATGTCGTTGCAAAAGCAGCAGAACGGAGAGAGAAATGGAAAAGTATTTAGATGAAAGCCTTTCATTTGAGGAGAGAGCAAAAGATTTGGTATCCAGAATGACATTGGAAGAAAAGGTATACCAGACATTACATAAAGCACCTGCGATAGAGCGTTTGGGTGTTAAGGCTTATAATTATTGGAATGAAGCACTCCATGGGGTGGCAAGAGCCGGCACGGCAACGGTATTTCCCCAGGCAATCGGTTTGGCGGCTATGTTTGACGAGGATTTTATTGAAACGATTGCCGAAATGATTTCAGAAGAAGGACGTGCCAAATTTAATGCCCAGCAAAAATATGAAGATTTTGATATTTACAAAGGATTAACCTTCTGGTCACCGAATGTAAATATTTTCCGTGATCCGCGATGGGGCCGCGGCCATGAAACCTTTGGGGAAGATCCCTATCTGACTTCCCGTTTGGGGATACGGTTTATAAACGGTTTGCAGGGTCACGATGATAAATATATGAAAGCTTCTGCCTGTGCTAAGCATTTTGCGGTTCATTCCGGACCGGAAGCAGTCAGGCACAGCTTCAATGCCGAGTGCAATGAACAGGATTTGCGCGAAACATACCTTCCCGCATTTGAAGCATGTGTAAAAGAAGCGGATGTGGAAGTGGTAATGGGAGCTTATAACAGTACAAACGGAGAACCATGCTGCGGAAGCAAGAGATTGTTAGTGGATATTTTACGGGAGGAATGGGGGTTTCAAGGTCATGTGGTAAGTGATTGCTGGGCAATCAAGGATTTCCATGAGGGGCATCTGACCACATCTACAGCGGTAGAATCAGTGGCGCTTGCTATGAATATGGGTTGTGATCTGAATTGCGGTAACCTGTACGGGAATTTATTGAAAGCGGCAGAGCAGGGACTGGTTACGGAAGAAACAATCGAAAGAGCGGTGGTTCGTTTATTTATAACCCGGATGAAGCTTGGATTGTTTGATGCAAAGAATAAAGTTCCCTTTAACAGTATAGATTATTCAATTGTCGACAGCAAGAAGCATCAGGAGCTGAATGAAGAAGCCGCAAGAAAATGCGTTGTCTTATTAAAGAATAAAGATCATTTCCTGCCTCTGGATAAAAGTGCGGTGAAAACAATCGGGGTAATCGGTCCGAATGCAAACAGCAGAAAGGCGCTGGTCGGGAATTATGAGGGGACGGCGTCCGAATATATTACGGTATTGGAGGGCATTCAGAGATACGTCGGTGACGATGTCAGAGTTATGTACTCGGAAGGCTGTCATATGTATAAGGATAAAACCTCTGTACTGGCTGTTAATAATGACCGTATTTCAGAAGCACTTGCCGTTGCCGATGCCTCGGATGTAATCGTTGCGGTTATGGGTCTTGATGCGGATTTGGAAGGAGAAGAAGGGGATACCGGAAATGAATACGGAAGCGGCGACAAGCCGACTTTGGATTTGCCGGGGTTACAGCAGGATACGCTGGAGGCATTGAAAAAAACCGGAAAGCCGATTATATTAGTTGTTTTATCCGGAAGTGCCCTTTCCTTTACCTGGGCGGATGAACATGCGGAAGCAATTCTGCAAGGCTGGTATCCGGGCGCAAGAGGCGGAAAAGCAATTGCCGAGATTCTTTTCGGAGAGGTTTCACCGGAGGGGAAACTGCCCGTAACGTTCTATCGTTCCACAGAAGAATTACCTGAATTTACGGATTATTCAATGAAAGGAAGGACCTATCGCTATATGGAATCCGAACCGCTCTACTCCTTTGGTTATGGATTGAGTTATACGGATATCAACTGCAGGAACGCCAAGGTGTCTTCTGCGGAAATCACACCGGGTACGGATATTATCTGTACGGTCGATGTGACGAATGACGGGAAAATGAAAGGTGCGGAAGCTGTTCAGGTATATGTAAAGGCGAATCGTGACAATGCACCGAAGCTGCAGTTGAAAGCATTGAAAAAAGTGACGCTGGATCCCGGCGAAAGTAAAACAGTGACGCTGACGCTGAAACCGGAGGATTTTGGATTGTTTAACGAAGATGGGATTAAAATACTGAATCAAGGCGAATATGAAATCTTTATCGGCTCTAATCTTCCGGATACCAGAAGTATCGCACTGACCGGAAAAACACCGGCGGTAATCCAGTGTTCTTATCCGGGGGAAAGTATGGAGCTATGAGTTACGGCAAAGGATGGCTGGCATATCATAAAATCAAGACAGAAAAAAACGACAGCCGGCAGATAAGTATACAGAAGCTTTGTTCGTTTCTGACGGTAAGAGCCAAAGGAAAGATTATAGATACAGCCGTTGAGGAGTACCGGACAGCCGCAGAACAGATACTTGGGATAACGGTTACGGTAAATGAACGGGGTTCTTCCGTATCAAAGCAGCCGGCTGTTCCCGGCGTTATATTTGAGCTGACAGAAAAGGCACCGGATTTAAAAAAAGACGGGTTTAGGATTTTTTTTGCGGAGAATCAATTATTTTTATCAGCAAACACAGAAAGCGGACTTTTGTACGCGGTGTTTGAACTGGCAAGGCGAATGATGGACGGGATTTATCTGCCGGATTTAGATATTACGACCAATCCGGCAATGAATTTACGGATGATCAATCACTGGGATAACATGGACGGCAGTATTGAGCGCGGTTATTCGGGGAATTCTTTCTTTTTTAAGGAGGGTCAAATTCTGCATTCCGACCGGATTCATGCTTATGTCCGGTTGATGGCGTCTATCGGCATCAATGCCATAGTTATAAACAACGTAAATGTCCATGAACGGGAGAGTTATCTGATTACCGATAAATACTTGGATTCCCTGAAAAAATACGCCGATGTCTTTGCCGCCTATGGTATTCAATTATATATCTGTGTAAACTTTGCGGCTTCGATTGATATAGGGAGTTTACCTACAGCCGACCCATTAAGCGGGGACGTGATTTCATGGTGGCAGGATACGGTTAGGCATATTTATGATATCGTTCCGGAATTGGGCGGTTTTGTTGTAAAAGCAGATTCGGAGGGCAGACCGGGACCGTTCACTTACGGCAGAACCCAGGCAGACGGTGCGAATATGCTCGGACGGGCTTTGAAACCGTACGGAGGACTGCTGATTTGGAGATGTTTTGTATATAATTGCGGACAGGACTGGCGCGACAGAAAAACCGACCGTGCGAAAGCTTCCTATGATTACTTCAAAGATTTAGACGGTTCTTTTGAAGAAAATGTGATACTGCAGATCAAAAACGGTCCTATGGATTTTCAAATAAGAGAACCGGTGTCACCGCTGTTTGGCGGCTTGAAAAATACAAATTCAATATTGGAGGTTCAGATTGCAGGAGAATATACCGGTCAGCAAAAGGATGTCTGCTATTTGGTTCCGATGTGGAAAGAAATACTGGAGTTTGAAACATATGCTTTTTCTGATAAGGATAAAAGCAGTACCGTTCGGGATATCGTAAGCGGAAACGCTTTCCGGAACATAAACTGCGGTATGGCAGGTGTGACGAATACAGGAAATGATTATAATTGGACAGGGAATGATTTGGCGGCGGTGAACCTTTACGGTTACGGGAGGCTGTGTTTCTGTCCGGATATGACAGCGGAGCAGATTGCCCGTGAGTGGATTACGATGACATTGTCAAGCGACAGCCAGGTAATGAATACCGTCACAAATATTTTGATGCATTCCCGGAGTACCTATGAAAAGTACACGGTACCGCTTGGAATCGGATGGATGGTAACACCGCATTCTCATTACGGACCGGATGTTGACGGATATGAATATGATAAATGGGGAACCTATCACCGTGCGGACAGAAACGGTCTGGGTGTAGACCGTACAAAAAAAGGAACCGGATTTACGGCACAGTATAATGAACCCAATGCGTCGATGTACAATAATATGGACACCTGTCCCGAAGAGTTATTATTATTTTTTCACCGCGTGCGCTATGACAAGGTATTGAAAACAGGAAAGACATTGATTCAGCATATTTATGATACACATTTTGAAGGTGTGGAGGAAGTGAAAAATATGCGGAAAGAATGGGCGGCACTGGAGAATAAAATTCCGGAGGATGTGTTCCGCCGCGTCGGGGAGAGATTTGAAATGCAAATGCAGAATGCGGTGGAATGGCGTGACCGGATCAACACATATTTTTACCGTATGTCGGGTGCGAAAGATGAAAAGGGACGTAAAATATATTAAAATGAGGACATAATAATGGAAATGACATTGAGATGGTACGGCGAGGATATGGACAGTGTGACATTGGATCAAATCCGTCAGATACCGGGAGTGACCGGTGTGATAACGGCACTGCATGATATTCCGGCAGGAGAAAGCTGGAGTTACGAAGCCGTACTGACACGAAAGAAACAGATAGAAGAAAAAGGGTTAAAACTGGTAGGGATTGAGAGCATTAATATTCATGAGGACATCAAAATCGGGACATCCTCACGGGATCGTTATATTGCGAATTATATTGAATCGTTACGTGCCGTGGGAAAAGCGGGAATCCATCTGGTCTGCTATAACTTCATGCCGGTATTTGACTGGACCCGTACCGATCTTGCCTATCCGCTGGAGGACGGTTCAACGGCGCTGGCTTATGATGCCAAGCTGATTGACGGAATCAAAGCCAGTGATATGTTTGAGCGAATTGAGAAAGCCAGCGGCGGATTTGTCATGCCGGGCTGGGAACCGAACCGGCGGAATGAAATCATGGGATTGTTTGAAAAATATAAAGACATCACTTCTGAGAAATTGATGGAAAACCTTAAATATTTTCTGGATAAAATTATGCCGGTTTGTGACGAATATCATATTGATATGGCAATCCACCCGGACGATCCGGCATGGAACGTATTCGGACTGCCGCGAATCGTAACAAGTGAAAAAGCATTGGAGCGGATGGCGGCGCTCAATGACAGTCCGCATAATGGATTTACCTTATGCACCGGTTCGCTCGGAAGCAATCCTGCCAATGATTTACCCAAAATCATCCGCAATCCGAAAATAGCAAGCCGAATCCATTTTGCGCATCTCCGTAATATCAAACATGAATCGGATGGTTTTTTTCACGAAAGTTCGCACTTATCCAATGACGGTGATTTTGACATGTACGAGATCGTAAAGGCATTGATTGACGTCGGGTTTGACGGCTGCATCCGTCCCGACCACGGCAGAATGATTTGGGGGGAGCAGGCGCGCCCTGGATACGGGTTGTATGACCGCGCTCTTGGAGTGGCATATCTAAACGGATTATGGGAAGCAATCCATAAAGGGAACAGAGAGTAAATGCAATAGGAGAGAAACGGACTGCGGGGGATTTATCCGCAGAGGGAACAAGGAGTAAACAATGAGATTAACAGATTTGTCAGAAAACAAAAACGGACAACGGTCAGGGAGCCAAGAAACAAAAAAATGGGAAGAAAAAGGATATCTTCTTCCCGGATATAACCGGAATGAAATCAAAAACAACACCGAACGAAAGCCCGAATGGATACATTTTGGAGCCGGCAATATATTTCGTGCGTTTCCTGCGGCAAGCTTGCAAAAGCTTCTAAACAGCGGTTTGTACCATAAAGGGATCATTGTGGCAGAAAGCTTTGATCACGAAATCATCGAAAAGGCATATCGTCCGTATGACGGAATGAGTTTATCCGTTGTCTTAAAAGCGGACGGCACAATTGAAAAAACGGTGGTCGGTTCTGTCACAGAAGCCCTGATTGCAGATGAAAAAGAACGAAAAGACTATAGCAGGGTGGTTGAAATTTTTGAAAACCCCTCCTTACAGGTTGTGAGCTTTACTATTACGGAAAAAGGATATCATATCGTAAATGCGGACGGACAGTTGTTAAAAACAGTGCAAGACGGTTTTGAAGCCGGACCGGATGCCGTTCAGGGGCATTTGATGGGACGGATTGCCGCATTTTGTTATAAACGCTTCTTAGCCGGTCAAACTCCGTTGACCCTAGTCAGTATGGATAATTGTTCACATAACGGAGATAAATTAAAAGAAGGGGTTCTTGCGTTTGTAAACGAATGGACAGAGCGCGGGCTGGTAAAAAAAGATTTTCTGCAATACATGCAGAATCCGGACAAAATCAGTTTCCCGTGGTCAATGATTGATAAAATCACCCCCCGTCCGGATGAAAATGTAGAAAAAATGCTGAAAAATGACGGTTTTGAAAATACCGACCTTATCATTACCGATAAAAACACCTATACCGCACCGTTTGTAAATTCTGAAGAAACCGGATACTTAGTAGTGGAAGATACGTTTCCGAACGGCCGTCCGCCGCTTGAAAAAGCCGGTATTTATTTTACGAACCGTAAAACCGTAGACTGCGCGGAGCAGATGAAAGTCTGCACTTGTCTGAATCCCCTGCATACGGCACTGGCTGTCTTTGGCTGTCTGCTCGGCTATACCAAGATTCATGAAGAAATGAAAGATAAAGACCTAAGTACATTGATCCGAAAAATGTGTTATGAAGAGGGAATGCCGGTCGTCGTTGACCCTGGAATCATCGACCCGAAAGACTTTGCAGAAGCAGTTCTGACATTGCGTCTGCCTAACCTGTTTATGCCGGATACCCCGCAGAGAATTGCAACCGACACTTCACAAAAGCTTCCGATTCGTTTTGGAGAAACCATAAAATGTTACCTCAGCCGCCCGGACTTGAATATCTCGGACTTAACCTTAATCCCCCTCGTCTTAGCCGGTTGGTGCCGTTATCTGGTTGGGATTGACGACCAAGGGAATCACTTTGAGCAAAGTCCCGACCCAATGCTGGAAAGCCTGGTACCCCATTTTAAAGGCGTCGCTCCCGGAGGTGATTTTGATACCCATAAAATATTAAATGATATTTTATCAAACGAACAAATCTTTGCAGTAAATCTTTATGAGGCAGGACTTGGTGAAAAGATTGAGAAAATGTTTGCCGAGATGATGAGGGGCACCGGGGCGGTAAGGTCGGCAATCCGTTCAAGAATTTAGTTTGACCGCATGATATCGGGTGCATTATGCCTTATGCCGATTTTTTTCATGCGGTTCATTCACTGTCTTATCAATGCTTCATAATGATTCATTTCATACCGCACATTTATGCCAAATGCGTTTTCATCGTAGAAAGCGCATTTTTTTCCAGCCGGGATACCTGCGCCTGTGAAATATGAATTTCTTCCGCTACTTCCATCTGTGTCTTCCCCTCAAAATACCTGAGCTTAATGATGTTATTTTCACGCTCCGGCAGTTTCTTCATCGCTTCCCTCAGCGAAAGTTCTTCAATCCAATTATTTTCCTTGCATTTTTTATCACTGATTTGGTCCATAATATAAAGAGTGTCGCCGCTTTCCGAAAAAACTGGTTCATAAAGGGAAACAGGGGTTTGGATGGCATCCAGTGCAAAGACGATATCTTCTGCCGGAACGTCGATTTCCTTCGAGATATCCTCAATGGTCGGTTCTTTGTCCTGCTTTTTCATCAGCGCTTCTTTGGCATAAATCGCTTTATAAGCAATATCACGCAAAGAACGGCTTACACGGATGGAGTTATTATCCCGCAAATATCTGCGTACTTCGCCGATAATCATCGGCACGGCATAGGTTGAAAATTTTACGTTGAGTGCGGTGTTGAAATTATCAATCGCCTTCATCAGTCCGATGCACCCGATTTGAAATAAATCGTCGATATTTTCATTGCTGTTGGAAAAACGCTGTATAATACTTAAAACCAAACGCAGATTTCCTTTGATGTATTCCTCTCTTGCCGAGGCGTCACCTTGTTTGATTCGTTTCCATAAACCTTCGGTTTCTTTATTTGAAATTAAGGGTAGTTTACTTGTATTGACTCCGCATATCTCTACTTTGTATCCTGCCATTGATGTCCTCCGATATTATGATTGATCTCTTGTATTATGATGGATCTTTTGCTGAAATATAACGATTTTGCCTTGTATCCTGCTGTGACGACAATCTGATTTGATGTGCCGCCAAGGAAAAAAACCGAGCTTATACTTCATTAGATTATTTTTTACTAAAATTACTACTTTTATACTAAAAAACATAAGATAATAAAAAAGGATTTTTACAATGCGCTTATGTGAATTGAAAAATAAAGAGGTCATCAATATTTGTGATTGTCAGAAGCTTGGACCGGTTTATGATGTTGAGATAGATTTCTGCTGCTGCAAGGTTACTCATATCATTGTGCTTGGACCGTGCAAATTATGGGGGATTTTAGGGAGGGAAAATGAATATGTCATTGATGTGCGTCATGTTAAGCAGGTCGGGCATGACATTATTTTAGTGGACATTAAAGTGGAGGATTGTATACGTAAATGCACCTATTAAGCGCAGATTTTCCAATGTCAGTAAGGGAAAGCGTCTATATCGGCAAAACGAATTTTCCAATGTCAGCAGAGCGGATTTTCCTTGCCCGGAATCGCCGGACATGGTAGAATAATACAGAAGAGTTGTACAAAATTTACTTTGGAGGATATCAAAATGAAATGTCCGTTTTGCAGTGAAGAAAATACAAAGGTGATTGATTCAAGACCCGCGGATGATAATAATTCCATAAGACGCCGCAGACAATGCGAAAAATGCAGTAAGCGGTTTACTACATATGAAAAACTGGAGGCCATTCCGCTGGTTGTAATAAAAAAGGATATGATGAGAGAACCATACGACCGCGCAAAAATTGAAACAGGAGTTTTTCGTTCCTGTATCAAAAGACCGATTTCCGTAGATCAGATTACCGAACTGGTTGACAGTGTGGAAAGTGCGGTATTTAATCTCGAAGAAAAAGAAATAAAGAGCAGTAAAATCGGCGAAATCCTTATGGAACGATTAAAAGAGCTTGATCCGGTGGCGTACGTCCGGTTTGCGTCCGTTTACCGGGAATTTAAGGATGTAAATACATTTATGGACGAGATTAAGAAGATATTGGACGGGCATTGATCGTATTCGCCGCAGGCATATATCAAAAGCATTGTTTAAACGAAGCTCCAATATGTCTTAAAGAACCCTTAAAAATCCCCAAAACCATCTTGAATCCCCCCTTATAATATGATAGAATAGATTCAGGTTATTTCTTCATCGGGAGCGATGGAGGGAATATATGTTTAGTCAAATTTATGGTGCCGACATTCACGGCATCGAAGCGAGAATCATACAAATTGAGGCAGACATTTCTGATGGTCTGCCTGTTTTTAGTATGGTCGGTTATTTATCGTCGGCGGTAAAAGAGGCGAAAGAGAGAGTTTGCGTGGCGATAAGGAATCTGGGAGTGAGGTTTCCGGCAAAGCGGATTACCGTCAATTTATCACCTGCCGATTTGAGAAAGGAGGGGACGACATTTGACTTGCCGATTGCCCTCTCCCTTTTATCGGTGTTCGGACATATTCCGGGAGAGCAATTAGGGCAATTTCTTTTTATCGGGGAATTGGGTTTGGACGGAAAAATCCATCCGGTGAGAGGAACGCTGCCGATGATAATACAGGCGAGGGAAAAGGGATTCCGCTCATGCATCGTTCCGGCGGGAAATTTGGAAGAAGCGAATGCCGTGCCGGGGATGACGGTTTACGGAGCCTCCTGTCTGGGAGATATTACAGAATATTTTCGCGGAGAGAAAAAATTACCGCAGGTTTGCAGGAAGAATGATTGGGACAGTGAGGAAACGGCGCTGAAAAGTAAAACGCAAGCCGCGGTATCTGACTGCTATTCGGAAATTATCGGGCAGCAAGCCGCAAAACATGCGATTGAAATCGCCGTAAGCGGAATGCATCATTTATTTTTAATGGGACCGCCGGGAACCGGAAAAACAATGCTGGCAAAGCGAATTCCTTCGATTATGCCGAAAATGACGAAAGAGGAACAGATTGAAGTCACAAAAATATACAGTGTTTGCGGGTTGTTAGAAGAGGGGCAGTCCTTGGCGGAGGAAAGACCTTTTCGGGCTCCGCACCATTCCATTCCGCCGTCGGCACTGATCGGAGGAGGAAAGGTTCCCTGTCCCGGTGAAGTGACGCTTGCGACAAGAGGTGTTTTATTTTTGGACGAATTCTTAGAATTCAAGCACCGTATACTGGAGCTTCTCAGACAGCCGATGGAGGAACGCAGGATACGGATTTCACGCATGATGGGAACCTTTGACTATCCTTGCGATATGATGGTTGTGGCGGCGGCAAACCCGTGTCCGTGCGGATTCTTTCCGGACCAGAAAAAGTGCCGGTGTACGCCGTATGAAATCAAGCGCTATCTGGGGAGGCTGAGCAGACCTATTCTGGACCGCATTGATATCTGTGCGGTGACAAAACAGCCGGAAACGACTGACATCAATGAGGAAGCGGAAACGTCCGAAAGAATAAGGGGGCGGGTGGAACAAGCAAGGGAAATACAAAGAAGAAGATATGAAACGGAGGGAATTACTTTTAATTCCGGACTGACACCGAAGTTAATCAAGAAATACTGCCGGATGAATAAGGATACGGAAATGTTTTACAATGCGGTTTTGAGCGGCGGACAAATCAGCATGAGGGGAGCACACCGGATTCTTAAAGTGGCGAGAACGGTTGCTGATATGGATGCCAGCGAATATATCAACAAGGAGCATTTGGCAGAAGCCGTATGCTTTCGGGGATTGGACAAGCAGTATCTTACAGAGGGGGTGTACTGATGGATCATGAATTTTACTTCTTTCTGTCCTGTCTGAAAGGAATCGGACCAGTTAAGGCAAAGGCGCTGTCAAAAGTGTTTCGGACGAGTCGTGAATTTTTTACGATTTCCGAAAAAGAATTAATAAAGATTGACAAAATAAACAGACAGGATGTAGCAAATATTCTTTTTCAACGTAAAATGTGGAATAAGGAGGAAGAAGAAGAAAGGCTGCAAAAAAAGAATCTGCGGTTTATTGCCGTGTGTGATGAGAATTATCCCAGGAAACTGAGAAATATTTATGATCCGCCGCTTGGTCTTTATGTGAAAGGACGGCTGCCGGGTGAACATAGAGAGAAAGAGGATATCTCCCCCAAAGAAAACTGCCAAAATATCAGCACTGCGCCCGTAATCGGCATTGTGGGAGCGAGAAATTGCAGTTATTACGGAAAGGATTTAGCAAAAGCTTTTTCACGGGAATTATCGGAAGCCGGGATATCCGTTATCAGCGGTATGGCAAGAGGGATAGACGGGTATGCGCACGAGGGGGCGATGCTCGGACAAACGCCGAGTTATGCGGTTTTGGGATGCGGCGCCGATATTTGTTATCCGGCGGAAAACCGGAAGATTTATGAAAAACTAATCAGCGGCGGCGGAATCCTGTCGGAGTACCCGCCGGGGACGGAAGCGAGAGCGTCGCATTTTCCGGTACGCAATCGGATTATCAGCGGTATGGCAGACGGAATACTTGTAATAGAAGCAAAAGAAAGAAGCGGTTCGCTGATTACGATGGATTCGGCGTTGGAACAAGGAAAAGATGTGTTTGCCGTGCCCGGTAGGATTGGAGATCCGCTGAGTAAAGGGTGCAATAATATCATTAAGATGGGAGCGAATCTGGTAGATTCTGTTCGTGATATTTTAGAATTTTATGGGATTCCTAAAGCAAAGAATAAAAAAAATTTTGAAAAAAATAATATTTTTCTTGAAACATCTGAAAAAATAGTGTATGCTAGTTTACGTTGTGAGCCAAAATATCTGGACGAGATTATTAACGATTCTGAGATTTCAAGGTATAAGGCAATCACAGCATTAATATCATTAGAAAGCAAGGGATTGTGTTATCAAGTCAGACAGAATTATTTCATAAAATGTGTTACATAAAGATTGAGCTCATGTGGTTTACATTATTTATTCAGCCTTTTTAAGGTATTTAATGCGCAATTTCGTATGCGCGGAACGGAGAGCATATGCCAAAGAATCTTGTTATTGTGGAATCACCTGCCAAATCAAAAACAATAAAGAAATTTTTGGGAAGCAATTATGAAGTATTGGCATCAAACGGTCATGTCAGAGATTTGCCGAAAAGTCAGATGGGTATTGATATTGAAAACGATTTTGAACCGAAGTATATAACAATTCGGGGTAAGGGTGAATTGCTGGCGGGACTTCGCAAGCAAGTGAAAAAGGCGGACAAAATATATTTGGCAACTGACCCCGACCGTGAGGGAGAGGC
>DBDL01000098.1:43490-53134 GCA_002293545.1 Lachnoclostridium sp. UBA933
ACAAAAAATGCGGTCAAGCAATCCATAAAAAATTCAAGAACGATTGATATGAACTTAGTAGATGCACAGCAGGCAAGAAGGATATTGGATCGGATGGTCGGATATTCCATCAGTCCGCTGCTTTGGGAAAAAGTAAAGAGAGGATTGAGTGCCGGTCGTGTACAATCGGTAGCTCTTCGGGTGATTGCCGACAGAGAAGCGGAGATTGAAGCATTTATCCCAAAAGAATACTGGACGCTGGAAGCGTCTTTCAAAGTAGATAACCATAAAAAAGAATTGATATCCAAGTTTCACGGTTGTATCTCCCGTGAAAGCGGCGCCTCAGCGAACAAGACCCCTCAGAAAATGGAGATTGGCTCGGAGGAGGAATTAAACCGTATCCTTGCCGATTTGAAAGGTGCAAGATATAAGGTTTCGGAGATTAAAACCGGTGAGTGGAATAAAAAACCGCCGCTTCCGTTTATTACAAGTACATTGCAGCAGGAGAGTGCCAAAACACTGAATTTTACCACCCTAAAGACGATGCGCATTGCGCAGCAGCTTTATGAGGGAATTACCGTGAAAGGCAGAGGTATGATCGGGCTGATTACGTATCTCCGAACCGATTCGACCCGTATTTCGGATGAAGCGGATGCCTCATGCAGGGATTATATCGCAGAGCATTTCGGAAAAGAAAACATGATAGAAGACGGTATCGCAGTAAAATCAAACCGGAAAATTCAGGATGCCCATGAAGCGATTCGTCCCACTTATGTGGATTTATCGCCGTCTGTCGTAAAGGATTCCCTTTCGAGAGATCAGTTTCGTCTTTACCAATTGATTTGGAAACGGTTTTTGGCAAGCCGGATGCATTCGGCAAAATATGAAACAATTTCCGTGAAAATTGATGCCAAAAATTATCGTTTTACAAGCAGCGGTTCCAAAATTGTTTTCCGGGGATTCCTAAATGTTTATCAAACAGATGACGATAAAGAAGACAATAACAGTATATTAGGGAGGATAAAAGAAACATCCAAAATCAAAGCACTTAATCTGGAAGGAAGCCAGCATTTTACCCAGCCGCCGGCACATTATACCGAGGCTTCCCTTGTGAAAACACTGGAAGAACAAGGAATCGGACGTCCGAGTACGTACGCACCGATTATTTCCACATTGATTTCCAGACGTTATGTTGCAAAAGAAAATAAAAATCTCTATATGGCAGATTTGGGAGATATCGTAAACGAGATTATGAACCAGGCATTTCCCAGTATTGTTGATATAAATTTTACGGCTACGATGGAGGCTTTATTGGATGGCGTGGCGGAAGGTGCCGTGGAATGGAAGACAATCGTACGGAATTTTTATCCCGATTTGGAAGAAGCCGTATCAAAAGCGGGGAAAGCATTAGAGAAAATCACAATTGAAGACGAAGTGACAGATATTATTTGTGAACATTGCGGTAAAAATATGGTGATTAAGTATGGTCCGCACGGAAAATTTCTCGCATGTCCGGGATTTCCGGATTGTCGGAATACAAAGCCTTATTTTGAGAAAATCGGTGTTGCCTGCCCGAAATGCGGTGCGGATATCGTCATTAAAAAAACACAAAAAGGCAGACGCTACTATGGTTGCGAAAAATATCCGGAATGTGATATGATGATGTGGCAGCGTCCGACCAATGAAAAGTGTCCGGATTGCGGGGCATTGTTACTGGAGAAAGGAAGCAAATTGGTCTGTGCCGATGAAAAATGCGGATTTCAAAAAGCAAAAGAAAAAAATAATTAGAAAAAATTGTTTGTTAATTATTTAGAAAAATTTCTTGTCTTTTTTTCTTTTGTGTGGTAGAATAGTTCATGATAGAAATGGAATTCAGAAGCGCAAACGGAATTGTGAACAGGACAGTTCTGGTGTGCTTTTTCCATAGTAGGGTACAATGAGTGATTTATGTAAAAATCGGATAAAGAATCAATCAAGTTTGAAAGGAAGTGCCGAATGGTTTTATCAAATGCATACAACTATATCAATGTTTTGAACAAAGCAGCAGATGCAAGCTGGACTAGGAATTCCGCCTTGTCAAATAATATTGCCAATGTCGATACTCCGAATTTTAAAAGGACGGATGTGCAATTTGAATCTTATTTGCGGGATGCATTGGCAGGAACCGATACGCTGGATCAGACCGTCGCGGATTTGGAATTGGATCAGTTAAACGCAACAACATATGTGGATCAGGTAAATTTAAGATACCGCATAGATGGAAATAACGTGGATATTGATACGGAAAATGCGGAGCTTGCTAAAAATCAAATCCGGTATTATACGCTGATGGATTCCATGACACAGGAGTTCAGCCGGCTCAAAACAGCAATACGCACGACATAATAATAAAATATATAACACAGTATGACAGCAGTGCATACAATAAGGATAGAGTGACATTTTGTACAACATAGTGAAAAGATATTTCATGCGGTGCAGGAAAGGGTATTTTTGANNATGTAAAGCCATTCGCAAAACAAAAGTGAAAACTATTTTGTAAACACGGGGAAATATGTTAATATTTCATATTAGAAACGGAGGTTATTATGTCTGTATTCGGTTCATTTGATATCAGTTCCAGCGGAATGACAGCACAGCGTACACGAACGGATATTATTGCTCAAAATATTGCCAACGCTAATTCTACGAGAGATGCGGATGGCAATGTTTACAGAAGAAAGACTGTGGTATTTGAAGAAAAAAGTTTTGTCACGTTTGAAGATTCCCTGATTACTGCGGCAGGTACGGGAAGAACATCAAAAGGTGTTAAAATTACGAAGGTCGTTGAGGATATGTCGGAGGGAGCCAAGGTATACGATCCGTCCCATCCGGACTCGGACGAAGAAGGTTATGTTACATATCCGAATGTCAATCCTGTTGAAGAAATGACAAACCTGATTGACGCAAGCCGTGCCTATGAAGCGAACGTAACCGCATTAAATGCTTCCAAAACGATGATGGTGAGAGCATTGGATGTAGGAAAAGGCGGCTGATTCAGAATTTAAAATACAGGAAAAGTTTACACTACAATATATTTTCATGCGCAAAGCTTTTGCGCCGGAACGGAGATTGTTATTATGAATATTTCAGCAATTGATTTTAATCAGCAGTTTACCGAAGGGGTATCGCAGGCACTGAAAAAATCGGCGGCAGTACCGGGAGCGTTTGATTCCGTGTTTCAATCTGCCATCGACATGGTAAATGAAACCAATCAATTATCCAATGTTGCAGAAGAACAGGAAATGCTGTTTGCAACCGGACAGTCGGATAATCTGCATGAACTCCAGGTTGCCCAGCAGAAAGCAAATGTTTCCCTGCAGTATACAGTGGCGGTAAAGAATACGCTTGTGGAAGCTTATAAAACGATTATGAATTTGCAATTCTGATTTTAAAAAACAAAAAAGGATGATTGACGGTATATGGAGAAGATACTTGAAAGGTTAAATAAAATCAAAGAAAAGATAATTGATTTTTGGAATAAGTATACTGCAAAGCAAAAAACAGTGATTATTTCCGTATTATTGGCTATCTTTTTGGCATTAGTCATTTTGGTGTTCTTTTTGAACCGTTCAGTATACAAAGAATTCATGACGTTAGAGCCGGATGAGAAAGCCAAGGCAAACGAAATCGAAACGGTACTTCAGGATGCAGGGATACAATATAAACTGAATGTAGTCAGTGACAGTCCCGTAATCAGTGTGGAGCAGAGTGATTTAGAGCAGGCGGTTATGTTGATTGGCGGCAATCAGGAATTCAGTTCGGAAATGACATGGGATAACGCATTAACGAATGGTATGGATACGACAAGAGCGGAGCGCCAAGCGAAGATGCGTCTGGCATTGCAGAGTTCGATTGCATCGGGATTGGAAGATTTTGATGGAGTGAATAAAGCGACGGTATATATTGCACAAACAGAAGATGACGGAACTTATTCGTCCAGACCGGAGGATCCTTCTGTCAGCGTCAGTTTAGAGCTGGCTTCCGGTGCCGAGTTAGACAATGAGGTCGGAAGTAATCTCGCTCTTTTTATTGCGAATGCGGCAAAATGCAAGTCAACCGATAAGATTGTCATTATGGATACCAAGCGGAACTTGATTTTCAGCGGCGAAAGTGACAGCGTACTCGGCGGACAGGTAAAGAATTCTATGGATTTTGCCAATAAACTGCGGAATACGATTGAGCAGGATGTAAAATCCCTGATCTTAAAAGTAGGGTTTGACGATGTGGAACTGGGAAGCACTGCCATTGACTTTAATATGGACAAAGTGGAACAGTTAAAAGAGGAGTATACAATTCCGGAAGGTCGGGAAGAAGGTTATATATTGACCGACTATACTTATAAATCAACCGGAGAATCGGGTTCCGGCGGCATACCCGGAACGGATTCCAACTCTGACGAAACCGATTATATGATAGAAGATATCGGCGGATCCAATTCAGAAACTTCCCTGATAAAAAACACAAGACAATTAAATAAACTAACCGAAAAAAGAGAATTAGAAGTCGGGACGGTGAATAAAGAAACCTCATCCATTTCTCTTGTATTGAACAAATACAATACTGTCTTTGAAGAGGATTTACAGGAACAAGGACTGCTGGATGATATGACGCTGGATCAGTATATTGAGCAAAACAGTGAAAAAACGGCAATGACCGTACCGGAGGAGCTGTATAATCTGGTCGTGCAAAACACAGGGATTGAGAGGAACAGGATAGAAATCCTGGCGTATGAACAACCGATTTACCAAGCGGCAGAAGATGTCGGTATCAACCCTACCAATTACCTGATGATTATTTTGGCGGTACTGATTGCGGCACTTCTCGTTTTTGTTATCATAAAAGGGACTTCGCCTGTCAAGGTCGAAGAACTGGAACCGGAGTTATCGGTGGAAGAATTATTGGCTACTACGGCGGAGGAAGCCGCTTTAGCGGAAATTGATGCGGAATCAAAGTCTGAATTACAGGCTATGGTAGATAAATTTGTGGATGAAAACCCGGAGGCAGTGGCATTGCTGCTTCGTAACTGGCTGAATGAGGATTGGAGTTAGTAATCAAATGGGTGTGAAGGAAGGGAGACTGTGAAATGGCTAAACAGCAGCAACAGTCTGTAGTAGATATGGAGGGCATTCAAAAGGCTGCGATACTGCTTATTGCATTAGGGCCGGAAAAAGCCGCCAATATATTTAAACATTTAAAAGAAGATGAAATCGAACAGCTTACCTTGGAAATAGCGAACATACGCAATGTTTCGCCAAGTGAAAAAGAAGATGTTTTAAATGAATTTTATCAAATTTGTCTTGCACAGCAGTATATATCGGAGGGCGGTATTAATTATGCCAAGGACTTGTTAGAAAAAGCATTGGGTTCTGACAAAGCAAAAGAGGTACTCGGCAAACTTACCGCTTCTCTTCAAGTACGCCCGTTTGAGTTTATCCGTAAGACGGACGCTTCACAGATCCTTAACTTTATTCAGGATGAACACCCGCAGACAATTGCCTTGATTTTATCTTACCTGTCACCTTCGCAGGCGGCAGGTATTATCAGTTCCCTGACGCCGGATAAACAGTCGGATGTGGCAAAACGTATTGCTATGATGGACCGGACGTCACCGGATGTCATAAAGGAAGTGGAAAACATATTGGAACAGAAGCTGGCTTCTTTAGTAAATCAGGATTATACAATTGTCGGCGGTGTCGACGCCATTGTCGAGATTTTAAATACCGTAGACCGCGGAACCGAGCGTTATATTTTGGAAAACTTAGAGATCGAAGAACCGGAGCTGGCAGACGAAATCCGGAAAAAGATGTTTGTGTTCGAGGATATTCTTACCTTGGACGACCGCTCAATACAAAGAGTGCTTCGTGAGATTGAAAACAGTGAGATTGCGATTGCCTTAAAAGGTGCCAACGAAGATGTTCAGGAAAGCATTTTCAACAACATGTCGACCCGTTTATCCGCAATGATCCGCGAAGATATGGACTTTATGGGACCGGTACGCTTGAAGGATGTGGAAGAATCACAGCAGAAGATTGTCAGTGTCATACGTAAATTAGAAGAATCCGGCGAAATTATCATTTCGAGAGGCGGAGGTGATGATTTAGTTGTCTAATTTGATTAAATATCCGTTTACTCCGGACTTGAGCAAAAAGGACGTTTATATTGTCAACACAGAGGAAAAGGAAAAGTTCGCTTCCTTTCATCATGAGTTAGAAGAACAAAAGCAAAAAGAAGAAGAAAATGAAAATAAAGAGTTTTCAGCGGGCATACCGATTCGTAATGATATGAAAATCATTGAGGAATGCAAACAAAATGCAAAAGAGGAAGCGGAACGGATTTTGGAAGAAGCGAAAAACGGTGCGGACCAGCTTTTGCTCGATGCCCAGAATAACGTCAAGATGATTCACAGTGACGCTTACGAGGCGGGAAAAATCGAAGGATTTTCTGCCGGCGAGGTGGCGGCGAAGGAAAAGTACCGCTTGCTTGAAGAAGAATTACAGAAGAAAACAGAGCAAAAAGAGGCGGAATATCAAGCCTTGATTGATGAAATCGAACCAAAGTATGTGGAGGTTTTGATTTCCCTGATTCATAAATTAACCGGAGTGCTTTTGAAAGACCGAAGCGAAATCTTATTGTATTTGGTCAAACAGTGCATCGGAAATCTGGATAAATCCCAAAAATATATGATTCGTGTTTCCAAGGAAGATATCCATCAAATCGAATCTCATAAGGAAGAAATCAAAGAAATTACCGGCGGCGCAACCGTGGAATACTGGGAAGAAAAGGGCTTGAATAAAGACGAGTGCATTATCGAAACAGATACGCAAATGGTAGATTGCGGTTTTCAGACCCAATTGGGTAAACTGACGGAAACGTTGAGATTTCTTGTATAACAGGGACATTTACCAAATGATGGGGAGTGAATATGAACCCGATTAACTTTGAACGATATAAAAACTTATTGGAACGGGGCTATGAAAAACAACTCGGAAAAGTGGCGAAAGTAGTAGGACTGACGATTGAATCCATTGGACCCGACGCCAAGTTAAATGATTTGTGTTATATCAAATCCAATACGCAGAACGATTTGGTGAAAGCGGAAGTAGTCGGATTCCGTGATGACCGTGTATTACTCATGCCCTATGACCGGATGGAAGGCGTCGGTTTGGGAAGCTGGGTAGAGAATTCGGGAAAACCACTGCAAGTACCGGTAGGGAATCATCTTCTCGGAAAATCCCTGAACGGAATCGGGGAACCGATGAATCAGGATAATGATTTTGAAAAGAAAAAACACTACTCCGTGGAAGCGGCCCCGCCCGACCCGTTAAGCAGAAAAATTATCGACGAAGTGCTTCCGCTCGGCGTAAAAGCCGTGGACGGCACACTGACGATAGGGAAAGGTCAGCGGATTGGTATTTTTGCCGGTTCGGGTGTCGGAAAGAGTACGCTGATGGGCATGTTTGCCCGGAATACAAAAGCCGACATCAATGTAATCGCACTGATCGGAGAGCGCGGCAGAGAAGTAAGGGAGTTTATCGAGAGAGATTTAGGGGAAGAGGGGATGAAACGTTCGGTTGTCGTCATTGCCACATCAGACCAGCCGGCATTGATTCGCAGCAAGGCCGCGAAGTCGGCGACGGCAGTAGCGGAATATTTTCGAGATCAGGGAAAGGACGTCCTGTTGATGATGGATTCTCTGACTCGTTTTTCTATGGCACAAAGAGAGATTGGTCTGGCTTCCGGAGAGCCGCCTGTATCCAGAGGCTACCCTCCCAGTGTATATTCGGAGATGCCGAAGCTTTTGGAGAGAGCAGGAAACTCAGAGATCGGCTCCATTACCGGATTGTATACGGTTTTAGTAGACGGCGATGACTTCAACGAGCCGATTACCGATGCGGCAAGGGGTATTTTAGACGGGCATATTATCCTGTCGAGAAAGATTGCGCATCGGAATCATTATCCCGCCATTGATATTCTGCAGAGTATTTCCCGTGTTATGAGTTCGATTGCTTCAAAAGAGCATAAAGATTTTGCCGGGGAGCTAAAGAAAGTGCTGGCAACCTACGGCGAGGCGGAGGACTTAATCAACATCGGTGCCTATAAAACCGGTTCCAATCCGGAGATTGATTTTGCCATTGAAAAAATAGCACAGGTGAATGAATTTTTACGGCAGGAAACAGACGAAAAGTTCACATTTGAAGAAAGCATCATCCTGATGAGCGGGATTTTTACAAAGGAACCGGAAGTGTGTTGATATAGAGAAGTGCTGTAAACGGGGAAGAAAATCATTGCTTGCAGAGAAATGGAGAATATCATGGCACGTTTTGTTTATTCCATGCAAAATATTTTATCAATGAAAGAAAAGCTTGAGGAACAGGAAAAGAACCAGTATCGTCAGACGGTTATACGGCTTCGTGAGGAAGAGGACAAATTAGAAGAATGTACGGCAAGACGTGAGATGGCAGAACTTGATTTGACAGAAGCGGTCAGGGATACACTGGATATTGAAGAAATCCGCAAGAAAGAAAACGATGTGGAAATTCTGAAAATGTATGAAAAACAGCAGGCATTCATCGTGGAACAATGGGAAGAAGAGGTTCGGAAAGCAAGGGAACGGCTGAATGAGGCGATGAAAGAGCGAAAAATACACGAAAAGTTAAAAGAACATGCCTTTGAAGAATTTGTATTGGAAGAAAACCGGAAAGAACAAAAGGAAATCGACGAATTGGTAAGTTATCGTTTCGGAAATGCCAAAAACGATTTGGAATAAACTGTGACACTCGGAGGGATAGAAGATATGGCTAAAAAAGACAAGAAGGATTTAGACAAAAACAAACAGGAAGGCGAAGAGAGCAGCGGCAGCAAACTGGTTACCATGCTGATTGTATTAATCATTGTAGCAATCTGGCTTGCCGTGTTTGCCGTGTTGATTAAATTGGACGTCGGAAGTTTTGGGAGCGAGATATTAAGTCCTCTTTTGAAAGATGTGCCGGTTATCAATAAGATTTTACCGGATTCCGCGGTCGAATCTGCAGACAGTTACGAATATTCATCCATGGAAGAAGCGGTAAACCGAATCAAAGAGTTGGAAAGACAATTAGCGACTACGAGTGACACCGGAAAAGCAAATGACGACACGATTAAGAATTTGCAGGCAGAGGTAGCTCGTTTGAAGGTGTTTGAAAAGAACCAAGCCGATTTTGCCGAAAGGGAAAAACAATTTAACGAAAAAGTTGTCTTTAATGATAAAGCACCGGAAATAGCGGAATATCGGGCATTTTATGAGGGGATCAATCCCGAAAATGCCGAGGAAATCTATAAAAGAGTGATTGAACAGCAGCAATATAACCAGACGATTCAAAACAGTGCGGACCGGTTCAGCAGCATGGAGCCGGAAAATGCAGCTGCGGTAATCGAAACGATGACGGGAGATTTGGATTTGCTTGCCGCAATCTTTGACTGCATGTCGGAATCGGAAAGCGGAGCAATCTTTGATAATCTGTCACCGAACGCCGTAGCACAGATTACAACGAGGATGACAAAAAGGTAATGCCGGTTAAAAACAAACAAAAGATTAGGAAAGGAATGCCAGTTAAAAACAAACAAAAGATTAGGAAAGGAATGCC
>DBDL01000072.1 GCA_002293545.1 Lachnoclostridium sp. UBA933
TCCTGAAACGGCGGCGCCACTTTATTCTTAACTACTTTCACCCTTACGCGGTTTCCGACTTTATCACCGCTTTGCTTTAATGTTTCTATTCTTCTGACGTCCAAACGTATGGAAGCATAAAATTTAAGCGCACGGCCTCCGGTCGTTGTTTCGGGACTGCCGAACATCACACCGATTTTTTCACGCAGCTGGTTGATAAAAATAACAATGCAATTTGATTTATTAATAACACTTGTCAGTTTCCGTAATGCCTGTGACATTAAACGCGCCTGCAGTCCCACATGGGATTGCCCCATAATACCGTCAATTTCTTCTTTCGGTACAAGTGCCGCCACCGAATCGACAATGACAATATCTACCGCTCCGGAACGAACCATTGCTTCTGTTATTTCTAATGCCTGCTCTCCGCTGTCCGGCTGGGAGATATATAATTCATTAATATCTACTCCGATTTTTTGGGCATAAACAGGGTCCAATGCATGTTCGGCATCAATAAATCCGGCAATTCCGCCGCTTTTTTGAACTTCTGCCACCATATGCAATGCTACTGTTGTTTTACCGCTGGACTCCGGTCCGTATATTTCTACAATCCGTCCTTTCGGAATCCCGCCTACCCCCAATGCGATGTCTAAACTGAGTGATCCGGTCGGTACCGTATCAATATGGAAATCTGCATTTTTATCTCCTAGTTTCATTACGGAACCCTGACCGTATTGCTTCTCAATCTGAGCAATCGCCGTTTCCAGAGCTTTTATCTTGTTTTGATCTGACATAAATTATCCTCCAAACTAATCATTTGATAACACATTCAGCGAACGAATGTTCTGTTTTAGGTTAATAGTAACGCATTCACTGCAAACTGTCAATAACTTTTTGGGATTTTCTTCGATGTTCGCTAATTTTTGATTCACATTTTGAAATTTACAGAAAACAGAAGTAACTTCACGATGGAATTATCATATCACAGGGAGCTTTATACGTCAAGAAATGCTTTCAATTGTTGAGGATTGCGTAGCGGTTGTCATCTGCTTATCAGTGCTTTTTACTTTTCCCTGACTTTATATTTTTTCAAGCGCAGAACATTCAATAATAACGAAATATCACTGAAACACATTGCTGCCGCGGCAATCATCGGATTCAAAAATCCCAGCGCCGCAATCGGTATTCCCAATATGTTATAGCAAAATGCCCAAAATAAATTTTGTTTGATATTTTTCATCGTGGCATGGCTCAAATTAACAGCGGCGGGTACATCGGACAAATCCGAATGCATAAGAACGATATCCGCCGACTCCATTGCCACATCCGTACCGGAACCAATCGCAATGCCAACGTCGGCTCTTGCCAGTGCGGGCGCGTCATTGATTCCGTCGCCTACCATTGCTGCTTTACAGCCTTCTTCCTGAAGCTTTTTTATTTCTTTTTCTTTATCCTGCGGCAGCACTTCCGACAATACCCGGTCAATACCGATTTGACTTGCAATCGTGTCTGCTGTTTTATGATTATCACCTGTAATCATCATGGTTTTTATGCCCATCTGATGGAGTTTTTCGATTGCTTTTTTACTGGATGCTTTTACGATATCCGCTACGGCTATCATTCCTTTGACCTCACCGTCTGCGGCAATTATCACAGGCGTTTTCCCTTCATCGGATAAATGCTCCGATACTTCTTTTAATGAGTTTAATTGGATTCCCCGTTCTTTCATTAGCCTTTGATTCCCAATAAGAATATTCCTGCCTTCGATAACGGCTTCGATACCAAATCCTGTGATTGATTGGAAATGCTCTGTTTCTGACAGAGCCAAACCTTGACGTGCTGCCTCATTGACAATGGCTTGCCCTAACGGGTGCTCCGATCCTTTTTCTGCGGAGGCCGCCATTTTTAACAGATCCTCCCTTTCCCCATCCCATGCGATAATATCTGTCACAACCGGTTTCCCTTCCGTAACCGTACCTGTTTTGTCAAAAACAACCGTATCTATTTTGTATGCTGTTTCTAATGCTTCACCGCTTTTGATCAGGATTCCGTTTTCGGCGCCTTTTCCTGTTCCGACCATAACGGCGGCAGGCGTTGCCAATCCAAGGGCACACGGACAGGCAATCACCAGAACCGAAATGAAATTCGTCAAGGCAAGCCTCATATTACCGTCACCGGCAAACAGCCATACAATACCGGTGATCAGCGCGATCACACATACAATCGGAACGAAATACCCGGACACGATGTCCGCAGCTTTCGCAATCGGCGCTTTGCTGCCCTGCGCTTCCTCTACCAGCTTAATGATTTGAGCCAGTGCCGTTTCACTTCCTATTTTCTCGGCACGAAACCGAATCAGTCCCGTTGTGTTTATTGAGGCGGCATATACCGGATCCCCGGCATTTTTATCCGCCGGCATACTCTCTCCGGTCAGCATTGATTCATTGACTGCTGTCTGTCCGTTTATCACTGTTCCGTCCACCGGTATTTTTTCCCCCGGCTTAACAATAATCATATCGCCAACCGCTACCTCATCCACAGGGATTTCTTCTTCTTTTCCGTCCCGGAAAAGAACCGCTGTCTTTGGAACAAGTCCCATCAATGATTTGATTGCCTCGCTTGTTTTCCCTTTCGCAATCATTTCAAGTGTTTCACCAAGTAAAATCAATGCGATGATTACTCCCGCACTTTCATAGTATAAGGATTCCACAGCGTCCGGATGACCGGCGGCAATCTGCCATGTATTATACAAACTGTAAAGCATGGCTGCCGACGTACTGATTGCAATCAATGAATCCATATTAGGGCTTCGCCGCCATAATGACTGAAAACCGACCGTATAAAAAGTGTACCCCGCGCCGATAATGGGAAGCGTCACAATGAGCTCGGCGATTGCATAAGTTATAGGAGAGTCCGTCATCATATGATGAAGCTCCGCTGAAAACGGCAGATTTACGAAACCAATCATAGGAGCCATTGCGAAATATAAGAGCGGAAAAGCAAACGTGGCGGCAATAAGAAATCTGATCCATTTTATCCGAATTTCTTTTTGCTTTCTCCTTGTATCTTCATCCAAAGAACTTACCGGCTTTGCCACCTCTGCCGCATATCCTATTTTTTTAATGCTTTTTGTAATGTCCGATATTCGCAAGAGCTTTGGATTATAAGATACCACGGCTTTTTCAGACGCAAAATTTACTGCCGCGCTCGTCATACCGGTCATATTTTTCAGCGTTTTTTCAACTCGGCTTGCGCAGGCGGCACAAGACATTCCTTTTATGTTTAATATTTGATTCATATTGTTCTCCGTTCCTGCACATGTTTTTGCGCATAAAAAGATTTTGTTAAAAACAATCCTATGATGTTATTATATCATTTATTTTGTGATGAACAAGTAGGCACAATATTGTAATATAATTACCGGAAGGGTACTGTTGTTTTTTTATTTTTCATCTGTTAAAATCAAATTGTCAAACAAAAACAGAAAGCATTTATTTGATTTAATATTAAAGGAGAAGATATTGTGATAACTGCAATCGGAGTCATAAAAAATTCTGCGGATATTATTGAAAATTGTATACGCTGTAACAGCAATGTGGCAGATAACTTTGTTTTGCTTGATAACATGTCAACCGACCGAACCGTCGAAATACTGGAGAGTCTAAAAAGGGAAGGGTTCCAAATCGAAGTAATTCCGGATTATGAAGTTGCACATACACAATATAAAAAACTGACGAATCTATTATATTACTGCAAGGAAAAATATAATTCTGATGTCTATATTGCCATTGACGATGATGAGGTTTTATTTGCAGCCGACAATAATATGACCGGAAAAAACATTAAGAATTACTTAAAATCCCTCCGGGATAACCGCAGCTTATACCTTATAAAATGGCGGGTTTATTTTCCGTCAGAAAGTGATGACAGTAATGAGATAAGTCTGCCCAAAAGACAATCCTATTATTTTGACGAATCCCATGTTCCGTACCATAAATGTATTATTCCAAACGCAGTATTAGAGGATGGATCATTTGTACTGCAGCAAGGGAATCATAGTGCTGTCGGTAATCTGATTGAACACTATTACCTAATTAAGGAGCTGGTAATGGCACATTATCCCTGCCGTTCCATAGAACAGGTAACAATAAAATCCGTAGTGGGCTGGCTGGCAAATCTGGCGATCCATAAAAGAAACCCCACTTGGTCCCCCCACAGACGTAAAATGTTTCACATTATTACCTCCGGTACCCCTGTGGATATCGAATTGATGAAATATATGACGTATCAATATCTGGATAACGATTCGGATAATATGATGATATCAAAAGGGCAGTTGATTTTGGATGAAAAATGTTTTATGATAAGATATACGGATCAGAATGAATGTAATTCTTTAAAAAGCTTGATTCTTTACAGCGAAACTTTGGCGGGTAAACTCAGTACCTCCCTGCCCGGACAGTTTTATCAGATACCGGAAGATCCGAAAGCAAGATTTGACGCATTGGTCAAGCTGGCGCTTTATACGGAGAAAATGGCGATTCAATATGCAAACAGAGAGGCGGCTAAGGATGAACCGTAAGATGAACGACAATGGTACCTATGACTGTGATAATTATAATTGCCCGGTTGAAACAACGCTGAAGATGATCGGCGGAAAGTATAAGGCACTTATCTTATGGCATTTACTTGATGGGACTTTGCGCTTCGGGCAGCTTAGCAGGATGATTCACCGGGCGGCTCCGAAAGTATTGACCGGACAGCTTCGTGAACTGGAAGAAGCAAATCTGATTATCCGGACCGTCTATCCGGTTGTGCCTCCTAAGGTGGAATACAAATTATCGGAAACCGGTAAAAGCATCCGCCCGATCTTAGAAGCAATGTTCACTTGGGGTTCCGATTATCTGGAACAAAACGGGAAAACTGCTGATTGTCCAATGGTCCCGGATAATCAGTGAAATGATTTCAGCGACTCTTTTGCCAGTTCATCGGCTAAGTCATTGTAAACATCCCCCGAATGTCCCTTTACTTTTTTAAAGGTAATGTCTAAGCGGCTGCAAATTGATACATAAAATAATTTGTATGCGGTTGTTCCTTCTTTATTTGTTTTCCAATCGCCCAGACACCAAGAGGCAATCCCCTGATAATCATGGTACAGGGTTAATTTTTTTGCGTTTACGGATACTGCCCGTTCCATTGCTTTTTTGGCTCCCAAGAGTTCTCCCGCAACATTACGCATCCCGGCATCGTATTCATCGGTTCCCTTTTCGGATATAAAATCTGCTTTGCCGTCAAAAAAGAAAACCACTCCGCAGCCGTATTCACCGCTTGTTTCATTATAGCTTCCGTCAACGTAGGCAATTGCTTGCCCTTCTTCCGCAGGCGGAATTTCAATGGTTTCCTTTGGTGGCTTTCTGCCGCTCTTTTCCGGAAATTCTTCTCCGGTTATGAAGCTTTCAGCTTCTTCTATCGCAGCAAACCCTTTATACTGGGCATCGGGAAATCCTTCCGTTTGCTTTTTACAGTCTTCCCAAGTCAAATAAATCCCCGGTGTAAGTCCCTTTTTTACCGCATAATACTTTTTCTTTGCCATAATCCTCTCATTCCTTCACATGTTTTTTCGCATCGCGATCCGATATTGATACACAGGCACAAATTTGATGTGTGAAACGTTTTTTGTTCGCACTGCACCCTCACGTTTTCTGTTTCTTTTGAATATATTATCTATAAATTCCTTTGAAAGAAGAATTTTCATGTCAACACGTATTTTTGTAGATCAAGGTCACAATCCTTCCGGATTTAATACCGGAGTGAATGCGTTTGGTTTAAAGGAACAAGATATCACTTATCTGATCGGCGCTTATTTAGCCGAAATTGCAAAAACCGACCCGCAGCTCGAAATTGCTGTTTCCAGACGTTCCCCCAACGAAATACTCGGATTTAATGAAAAGTCGGATTTACGGGAACGCACCAATATGGCTGAAAAATGGAAAGCCGATTACTGCCTCTGTATCCATGTCGGTATCCATGACGACCCGGATACGAACGGAAGTGAGGCTTATGTATTGGAAGAAAATACGAAAGCATTTGCCTTAAGTGAGATAATTCTTTCAGAAATTGCCGAAACGGTCGGAACCCAGAATAATCATACGCATAAACATGTTACTCCGGCAATATTGAAAAAAACAAAAATACCTGTTGTTTATATAAATCTTGCTTATATTTCAAATTATGAAGATTCGGTTTTACTTGGCAATGCACCTTACCAGTTTGCTCATGCCATTTACAGCGGGTTAAAAAAATATGTCACCGGTTCCATAGAATGACCTCAGTAAACCTGACAATCACCGGTCGGAAAGTTAAATGACGGTAAACCCGACAATTCACAGCCGAAACGTCAAACTGCGGCAAAACCGACTGTCCATGCATAAATCAATACAACGGCGCCAAGTACAATCCGGTAATAACCAAATATTTTAAAATCGTGCTTTCGGATATACCCTAACAAAAACTTTATCACCACCAAAGAAACGATAAAGGCAATGAACATACCGGCGAGCAGTGTGGTGATTTCCCAGCCTCCGAAGCTGTTTCCTTTAAAAAGGTAGCCGGCGCATTTTAACAGGCTTGCTCCAAACATAACCGGAATTGCCAAAAAAAACGTAAACTCTGCGGCAACCGGACGGCTGAATCCAATAATCAACGCACCGAGTATTGTAGCACCCGAACGTGAGGTTCCCGGAATAATCGCAGCGCTTAACTGAAACAATCCGATAATCAGTGCCGCCCTGTACGTAATTTGACTAAGGTTTGTAATCAGCGGCTTGGTGTCTTGATTCCATATTTCTACGACGATAAACAATACGCCGTAAACAATCAACGCCATACCGACAACTTCCGGCTTATAAAAGATTTCGTCAATCTCTTCTTCAAATAAAATACCTACGATTGCCGCCGGAATACAGGCGATGATTATTTTTACCCACAGCATTAAAATATCCATATCCCATGTAAACCGTTTATGATTTGATTTACTCTCCTGATATCTGACCGGAAAGATTCTTTTCCAAAATAAAAGCACAACTGCCAAAATAGATCCGAACTGTACAACCACCAGGAACATCTCGCTGAAATCACCGTTTTTATCATGAAACGTTAAGAACTGCTCTGCCAGTATCATATGTCCGGTACTGCTGATGGGAAGCCATTCGGTAATACCTTGGACAATCCCGTGTATGACTGCTGTCAATACATCAAAAATCCCCATTTCCATCCTCCCCTTGATACGTGTTTTATTCTTATTAGTATACAAGTATGACGGCAAGAAATCAAGAATCAATTTACATCAGTTGCAATATGATTCAAAGTAGTGTAGAATGATAGCGTTAGATATTCCGATATCATTCGGTTCATACTATAGGAAACGACATAAAAAACTGTCATTTCCTATAGCTCCTGCGTTGTATATAATAAAAAGTACAAGAAATACGAAAGGCGTTCTCTTTATGCGTTTATGGCTTAGAAATATAACTTCCCGAATACGGTTTTATTGTGTCATTCCCTTATTGTCCGCTTTGGGAATCAATATGCTTTTTTACAGCGGAACAATGATTCTTTTGGCGGATTGGAAACATTATGACCTGACCCTCCCGGTTGATCTTATGGTTCCGGTGATTCCATGGTTTATGTATATCTATTTCGGCTGCTTTCTCTTTTGGGTCATCAATTATGTTATGATTGGCAGCTTAGGGAAAAAACATTTTTACCGCTTCATCACCGCGGACATGCTTTCCAGAGTGGTATGCGGAATCTTTTTTATTCTGCTGCCGACAACGAATTTAAAGCTGCGCGAAGCCGTGATTTTGGAAGGTTCTTCTTTTGCCGAAACAATGATGCGCTTTCTGTATACTGTCGACCAGCCGAGGAATCTATTTCCGTCGATTCACTGTCTGGTAAGTTGGTTTTGTTTTATCGGCATCCGCGGGCAAAAGACGATTCCTTTTTGGTACCGTACGTTTTCATGTCTGTTTGCCGTCGCCGTTTGTATCTCAACACAAGTGACAAAACAGCATTATATTGTAGATGCCATTGGCGGAATAATATTGGCGGAATTACTGTATTATATAACTACACATACGAACTTGTATCAACCGGTTATGAGATTTTTTGAAAGAATAAATTCTAAGCTTCCTCGGCGGTTGTTAAAGGAGAAAGAATTTGGAGAATAAGAAAAATACGATTCTTAGTATATTGTTTTTGATCGTTTTATTGGTACTCACTTTTTATTTGATGTTCAGTGGTCAGGACTTAGGGATAATCATGGATCAGATTGCAAGGGTCAACAAATGGTATTTATTGACCGGTGTGTTTTTGGTTATTATATTTGTATGCTGTGAATCTGTTATTATCAAATATCTTTTGCATGTGATTCATATTAAATGGCCTCTCCATAAATGTGTGCGTTATTCCTTTATCGGATTTTTTTTCAGTTGTATTACACCGTCTGCAACCGGCGGGCAGCCTGCTCAAATATATTATATGAAAAAAGAAGGACTGGATATCCCCAAATCCACAATCGTACTCCTTCTTGTCACAATCCTTTATAAGTTTGTCCTCGTTTTTATTGGTGTCCTCGTTGCTTTGTTCGGTCAGACAATGATTTTGGATTTACCGCCGGAGATTAAATTTTATTTTTATCTCGGCCTGGGTCTAAATATCTTCAGCGTTGTTTTTATGAGCTTTTTGGTTTTTTATCCAAAGCTCTCCCGTTACCTTTTGATTCGTTTTTACCAATTACTCGGCAAACTGCATCTTATCCGGAGAGTGGCACGCAAAATCGTCAAAATAAACCGCTCGATGGATGATTATGAAAGGGCTTCGGTCTTTCTATGGGAGAATAAACTTGCCATTTTTAATACTTTTGTAATCTCTTTAATCCAGCGTCTATTGCTCTTTTTTGTCACATACATTGTATACAAGAGTTTCGGTTTGAATGAATATTCTGCCTTAAGAATAACTATTTTACAATCCCTGATATCCATTTCGGTAGATATGCTTCCCCTGCCGGGCGGTATGGGTATCAGCGAACGTATTTTCTCTGTAATATTTGTACCGATTTTCGGTACGGTGTCCCTAACGCTGTCGGCAATGCTTTTAAGCCGCGGAATCAGCTATTATGCTTTGATCCTTATCAGCGCAGTTGTTACAATTTATACCCATATACTTGTGGTTAAAAAAGCGGGCGGCAGAAAAATGCACCCGCGCAAGTTCTGCAAAGCGGAACTTGCTCCGCAAGATGAGGACTTTCCTAAATAAAGCGGGCGGCAGCGGAAACAAGGTTTCTGCCGGAACATGCCCGCCAAAAAATCTGCACTAACAAATACAGCAAAAGAAAAGAGGAATATCTTATGATTGGTTTTTATAATTATTCCGTAATCCTGACCTATCTTGGGTTAGCGGCTTCTATGGTAGGAATTAAAGAGGCAATTACCGGAATGATGGTTCCGGCGGACAATCATTTTCATTTTATGATGGCGGTTCTCTGTCTGGCATTTTCCGGTTTATGTGATACTTTTGACGGAAAAATAGCACGGAATATGAAAAACAGAAGCAAGGAGGCGGGAATCTTCGGGGTTCAGATTGATTCTTTGTGCGATGTCGTCTGCTTCGGTGTATTTCCGGCAGTATTTTCTTATTGCTTGGGGGTACGCGGTTTTCTCGGCGTTCTTATATTGATTTCATATGTGCTCGGAGCAATTATACGGCTGGCTTTTTTTAATGTCCAGGACGAACTGAAACGCACCGGTCCGCCCTCCGAAGAAAAAAAATCATACCGCGGACTTCCGGTTACCTCCAA
>DBDL01000119.1 GCA_002293545.1 Lachnoclostridium sp. UBA933
GCGGCGGAAGTATTTGCCGGAGTACTGCAGGACCGCGGAACGGCAGCACTGATTGGAACAAAGAGCTTCGGTAAGGGCATTGTGCAAACGATATTTTCTTTGAATGATGTGTTTGGCGGCGGAGCAATTAAGCTGACAACAGCCGAATACTATTTACCGGGCGGGAGAAGTATTCATGAAAAAGGACTGACCCCGGATATTCATGTTGCTTTTCGGAAAGACGGCAAGGAGGATAATCAGCTGCAGGCGGCAATGGATGAAATAAGTAGTAAATAAATATATTCTTCAATCGAACAAATATTCGATTTCATATTGCATTTAATTTTTGATTATGCTATAATCATTCCTATGTCATAATAAGAGGAGCAAACGATATGGATCATTTTAAATTGGTATCCGAGTTTCAGCCGACCGGCGACCAGCCGCAGGCAATACAGGCTCTTACGGAAGGTTTCCGGGAGGGGAATCAGTTCCAGACGCTGCTTGGTGTTACCGGTTCCGGCAAGACATTTACCATGGCTAATATTATTGAGCAGTTGAATAAACCGACGTTGATTATTGCCCACAACAAGACACTGGCTGCCCAGCTTTACGGTGAGTTTAAGGAGTTCTTTCCGGAAAATGCGGTAGAATATTTTGTAAGTTATTATGATTACTATCAGCCGGAGGCATATGTTCCTTCCACCGACACTTATATTGAAAAAGACTCGTCGATTAACGATGAGATTGATAAATTACGTCATTCCGCCACCGCTTCCCTGACCGAACGGAGAGATGTCATTATTATTGCAAGTGTTTCCTGTATATACGGACTGGGAAGCCCGATTGACTATGCCAATATGACAGTATCACTCCGTCCGGGGATGCAAAAAGACAGGGATGAGATTATTAAAAAATTGATTGACATACAATATTCCAGAAACGATATGGATTTTCACCGGTCAACGTTCCGCGTAAGAGGAGATGTCCTGGAAATTTTTCCGGCATATTCCGATGACACCGCATTCCGGATTGAGTTTTTTGGTGATGAAGTAGAGCGGATTTCAGAAATTGATATCCTGAAAGGGAATGCGTTATGTACGAGGGAGCATATCGTGATTTTTCCGGCATCCCATTATGTTGTTGCTCCCGATAAATTAGAACAGGCAATTGCCGGGATAGAGCAAGAGTGCAAGAAACAGGTTACGTATTTCCGAAGTGAGGACAAGCTGCTGGAAGCCCAGCGTATTTCTGAGCGGACGCATTTCGATATGGAAATGCTTCGTGAAACCGGGTTCTGCTCCGGAATCGAAAACTATTCGCCGCACCTGATCGGCAATGAAGAGGGAGGAACGCCTCATACGCTGTTGGATTATTTCCCGGAGGATTTTTTGATTATGGTCGATGAGTCGCATATTACCGTTCCGCAAGTCAGAGGAATGCATGCCGGCGACCAGTCGCGCAAGGATACGCTTGTGGAATTCGGCTTTCGTCTTCCCTCGGCAAAACACAACCGTCCGCTCAGCTTTGACGAATTTGAAAATAAAATCAATCAGATGCTGTTTGTTTCGGCAACGCCGTCCCAATACGAATCCGAACATGAACTTTTACGTGCGGAACAGATTATCCGCCCGACGGGCTTGCTTGACCCGGAGATTGCCGTTCGTCCGGTCAGGGGACAGATTGACGATTTGATCGGAGAAGTAAATAAGACAATAGAACAGAAAGGCAAGGTTCTGGTTACGACACTGACCAAACGGATGGCGGAGGATTTAACCGACTATATGAAAGAAATCGGGATTCGGGTACGGTACCTGCATTCCGATGTCAAAACCCTTGAGCGGGCAGAAATTGTCCGGGATATGCGAATGGATATCTTTGATGTATTAGTGGGAATCAACCTTTTAAGAGAGGGACTGGATATTCCCGAAATCTCTTTAGTCGCTATATTGGATGCGGACAAAGAAGGATTCCTTCGTTCGGAAACTTCATTGATTCAGACGGTGGGGCGTGCCGCGAGAAATGTGGACGGGCATGTTATCATGTATGCGGAAAACGAAACCGATTCGATGGCGAAAGCAATATCGGAAACAAACCGCAGGCGCGGCGTTCAGGAGAAATATAACAGGGAACATGGGATAACGCCGCAGTCGATTAAAAAAGCTGTACGTGATTTAATCAGTATTACCGCAAAGGTAGAAACGGAAACAGAGGAAATTGCCAAGGATCCGGAATCCATGAACCGGAAAGAGCTAGAAAATGAAATCCGGAAGATTATGAAGAAGATGAATGCGGCGGCATTGGATTTGGATTTTGAATCGGCGGCAAAACTGAGGGATCAGATGCTGGGTTTAAAGAAACAATTACAGGGAATGGATGATTAGTGACAGCGGCAGCAAAGCGAATGAGAGGCAGAAAACGATGAACAATAAGCGAAGTATAAGAATACGGGGAGCGAAAGAGCATAATTTAAAAAATATCAGTTTGGATATACCGAGAGATCAATTTGTCGTATTGACAGGATTAAGCGGGAGCGGTAAATCCTCACTTGCATTTGATACGATATATGCGGAAGGACAGCGCCGGTATATGGAGTCGTTATCGTCTTATGCGAGGCAGTTTTTAGGGCAGATGGAAAAACCGGAGGTAGAAAATATCGAAGGGCTGCCCCCGGCAATTTCCATTGATCAAAAGTCTACAAACCGGAATCCGCGTTCCACCGTCGGTACGGTAACGGAAATATATGATTACTTCCGCCTTTTATATGCCAGGGTAGGGATTCCGCATTGCCCGAATTGCGGGAAAGAGATTAAGAAACAGACCGTTGATCAGATGGTTGATGAACTTATGAAGCTTCCGGAAGGGACAAAGGTCCAGCTTCTTTCGCCGATTGTACGCGGTCGCAAGGGACGGCATGAAAAGGTATTTGAAAAGGCAAAAAAAAGCGGATATGTACGGGTGATTATTGACGGCAGCCAATATGAACTGACTGAAGAAATTGAATTGGATAAAAATATCAAGCATAATATCGAAATTGTGGTTGACCGTCTTGTGATACGACAGGGGATCGAAAAAAGAATGACAGATTCGGTTGAAAATGTTATGCGCCTGTCGGACGGTTTAATGATTGCCGATATTGCCGGGAGGGAACCGATGAATTTCAGCCAGAGCTTTTCCTGCCCGGATTGCAGTATCAGCATTGATGAAATCGAGCCGCGGAGCTTTTCATTTAACAATCCGTTCGGGGCGTGTCCGGTATGTCATGGAATCGGTTATGAAATGAAGTTTGACCCGGATTTGATTATTCCCGATAAGTCGCTGAGTATTGCGGACGGTGCGATTGTCATTATGGGCTGGCAGTCGGCTGCGGATAAAAACAGCTTTACCGGATGTATTTTGGAAGCTCTGGCAAAGGAGTATAAATTCAGTCTGGATACACCGGTTAAAAAATATTCCCCGGAGATTATGGACATTATTTTACACGGAACCGACGGACATGAGGTAGATGTCTTTTATAAAGGACAGCGGGGGGAAGGAAAATACCGGGTTGCTTTTGAGGGACTGATACGAAATGTGGAACGCCGCTATCGTGAAACCGGTTCGGATTATTCCAAACAGGAATTTGAGTCATATATGCGTGTGACGCCTTGCGGGGAATGTCACGGGCAGCGGTTGAAAAGGGAATCGCTTGCGGTTACGGTAGGAGAAAGGAATATTGCGGAAATCACGTACGATTCGATTCATGAGCTGAAAGATTTTATGGATCAGCTCAAGCTGACACCGATTCAAGAAAAAATAGGGCACCTGATATTGAAAGAAATCAAATCAAGGCTTGGTTTTCTGGTTGATGTCGGGTTGGATTATTTGTCGTTGGCAAGGGCAACGTCAACACTTTCCGGCGGTGAGGCACAGCGGATCCGTCTGGCGACACAAATCGGTTCGGGACTGGTCGGAGTTGCCTATATTTTGGATGAACCGAGTATCGGACTGCATCAGCGCGACAATGACAAACTGATAAAAACCTTAAAAAATCTGCGTGACTTGGGAAATACCCTTTTGGTAGTTGAGCATGATGAGGATACGATGTTTGCCGCCGATTATATTATTGATATCGGTCCCGGAGCCGGAGAGCACGGCGGAGAGGTTATTGCAGCCGGAACAGTAGATGATATTATGGAAGAAAAGGAATCCATAACCGGTGCCTATCTGAGCAAGCGGATTGAGATTCCCGTGCCGTC
>DBDL01000034.1:0-146 GCA_002293545.1 Lachnoclostridium sp. UBA933
ATTCGTAAAAAGCTCATCTCTTGTTATCATCTGAGAGGCAATATCCTCCCGCATAATATTCATTAATTTTGCAGCCGATACGAGCGGCTCGGTTTCTGATGTCGGAACCGCTTCCATTTTATGAAACGATTCGGTAAGCTCATCAC
>DBDL01000034.1:195-360 GCA_002293545.1 Lachnoclostridium sp. UBA933
CAGCATAAGTACCTCCTTTGATTATTTATGTGTAACCGGGATTACTTCGGCAAGCGTTACAGACAAAGCATCCCGGCTTAGAATCTCTGATATTCCAAACGCAGGCTTCACATTACCTTTCAGCGAAGCTTCACATGAACTTCACGCAATTGCTGCTCCGAAACC
>DBDL01000034.1:378-584 GCA_002293545.1 Lachnoclostridium sp. UBA933
CCTCACGTATACTTTCTTCCTCTGCCAGAAGCATAACCATACGGTCAATCCCCGGAGCCATGCCGGCATGGGGAGGGGCACCGAAATGAAATGCCTGATATAACGCACCGAATTTTTCCTTGATTGCCTCCTCGTCATATCCTGCAATCTCAAATGCCTTAATCAGAACTTCCGGTATATGGTTTCTGACGGCACCGGAAGAAAGC
>DBDL01000034.1:672-9568 GCA_002293545.1 Lachnoclostridium sp. UBA933
TCTCCGATATGGTACATTGGAAAATCCGTGATAAAGCACATTTCAAACCGGGAATCATCAATCAGCTCCAGTCGGTTTCCTAACTCGGTACGGATTCCTCCTGCTAAGACATCAATAAGACGGGGGGCATCCGATATAAAAAACAAGGTATCAAACTCTTTGATATTCAGATCGGTCAGCAATTCTTTTTGCTGTTCCTCCGATAAAAACTTTACAATCGGTCCCTTTAACTGCCTTTCTTCTAAAACCGATATATAACCAAGTCCTTTCATGCCGATTTCCGTCGCATATCCCAGCATATTTTCAAAAAAGGATTTTGATTTTTTCGCACATTCCGGCGCGACAATTCCCCGCACCGGTTTATTTTTAAACGGCATAAAATCTACGTTTTGAAAGAAAGCGCTCAAATCGTGTATCACTAACGGATTTCTTAAATCCGGTTTGTCTGTTCCGTATTTCAGCATGGATTCTTCATAGGTGATCCGGAGAAATGGTTTTGTCACAGTTTTTTCTGAAAATTCGGCAAAGGTGTCCGCCAGCACTTCCTCTGTCACACGGAATACGTCTTCTTGTTCCGCAAACGCCATTTCAAAATCCAATTGATAAAATTCACCCGGCGAACGGTCGATGCGGGAGTCCTCATCACGAAAACAAGGCGCAATCTGAAAGTATTTATCAAACCCCGATGTCATAAGAAGCTGCTTAAATTGCTGCGGTGCCTGGGGAAGTGCATAAAACATCCCCTGATGTTTTCGGCTGGGGACAAGATAATCTCTTGCTCCCTCCGGTGAAGATGAGGTCAAAATCGGCGTCTGGATTTCCATAAAGCCCAAGTCTTCCATTTTTTTTCTCACGAAACGGATCACATCGGAACGAAGCACGATGTTTTGATGAACCTTTTTATTTCTCATATCCAGATAACGATACTTTAAACGGACGTCCTCTCTTGTCGACTGCGAATTTGATATTTCAAACGGAAGCTGTCCGGCTGCTTTGCTGAGAACCGTATATTTTACCGCTTTTACTTCTACATATCCCGTTTTTAATTTGGGATTTACCGTTTCTTTATCACGCAATACTACGCTGCCCTCTATGCGGATTACCGACTCTCTCGGAATATGCTCTACCGCATCGGTATCATCAATGACAACCTGTGTGATCCCATAGTGGTCACGTAAATCAATAAACATAACGCCTCCGTGATCCCTGATTGTATCTACCCAACCGGAAAGCTTAACTTCATTTCCGATATGTTCCTCACTGATCTCATTGCAATGGTGTGTTCTGTATAATTTGTTATACAATGTCAATTCCTCCGTTCATTAAAATAATTTATTGCCGGTTCCCTTGCTTTTACACAAGAAAATCCCGCAACCTGATAAAGGTTACGGGACGAAAATTCATTCGCGGTACCACCCGTATTGACATAAATACTTATGCCCACTCATGATTGGACTCCTTGCAGTCGTATGAAAGTGTTGCCCTTTAACTACTAATCTGTACGATGATTTCAGCCTGTGTCACCGATTCTCTTTCAGAGGTTCCGAAATAAAGGGAGCTTTCCGCAATTTATCCAAGTGATTTCAATACATATAGGTATCTTATTACTTTTTTTGATTTCTGTCAACATACTTTTATTTTTTGATCTTACATTTTTTTATCCCTGACCATTTACCAAAACGTTTTCCTTTATTTATATTCCGATAGGCGCGAACCTTTACAAAATACGTTTTCTTTTTCTGGAGCTTTGTAAATGTCCATCTTGTCTTTTTTAAACTCTTTGTTTTCCTGCCGTTATTAAACTTCTTGTTTTTGGCAATCAGAACCTGATAGCCGTTTGCCTTAGAAACCTTTTTCCAACTGACTGCTAATTTTCTGGACTTCTTGTTTTTTAACTTCAATGAAACCGGTTTTGCCGGGGGGCTTACCGCAGAAACTGCTGTCTGTCCGGACGGCGCATGAGTAATCTTCGCCGGCGGCTGCGGGATGCTGGCAGCAGCCCCTCCCGGTGAGGCTGTCGGCGGAGGTGTGTCAACCGGGGTATCCGTATCGGTCGGATTATTTGTCGGCGGAGGCGTATCAACCGGGGTATCCGTATTGGTCGGATTATTTGTCGGCGGAGGCGTATCAACCGGGGTATCCGTATCGGTTGGATTATTTGTCGGTGGAGGCGTATCGGTTCCCCATACACCGTCCCCGCTGTAACGAGGGCGTACTTCAGCCAATTTTGCTTCTGATATGGCGGTTTCTCCCTCTTTTCCCGTCGGAGTCCGGTAATCCAAGGATTCAAAGTCCGTTTCCGTTTCTATGGAAGAGGTAAAGGAAAGACGGCGGACTGATTTTTGCTTGGAAATTCCCTCTATCGAACGGGAACCTTTAAAATGATATACCTTATCTCCTGCTTTCGCATCATTGACGGCACCGACTAAGTCAATCACTTTCCCATATTCTTCATTCGTTATTTGGGGGCTGAGAAGCTGTTTCCCCTCAACCAAAGCGAATTGAACGGCACGGTTATTTAAAACAAAGTTGATTTTGATATCATAATTACTTATCGTATAACGCGGAGCTAATTGGGTTTCTGCAACCGGATCGCACAGAATCAGGAAGGAGCAATGTGCCTTAATCATTTTCCCCGACAAATCGCCCAGTATTTCCCACTCATTTGGCCGGTCGTTTTTATCATCATCTTCTTTTCCCTGAGAATATTGCAGTGAATAATCACTCAGCGGAATATCGGAATCCGTCGGATTATAAAGCTCGATAAATCCATGTGAAATTGCCGATTGTCCGTCATCTCCGCTTCCGTATACCTGATTAATAATAACATGATCGGCGGGCTCATCCGTAATTTCGTCTACGACATTTACTTGCGCAGCAACGCTGACAGCAGTTTTTTTGTCGGTTTCATCATCCGGGTCGTATACCGTCACTTCACAATAATAATAGTATGTCCCGATGACACCGGCAGGAATATCATAGGTTGAATCCGTTTCCTCCGGTATTAAGGTTCCGTTTTCACTGCTTCTTGTATCGTTACGGAACCATTGGTAACGGTATTCTGCTCCGGCAATCCGAAATACATCAATTTCCAATGAGGCATTTGCATTTTTCTCCACTGTTTTTTCATAAATCTGCTTGGTGATTACCGGTGTTTCGATAACGACCGAATCATCCCCCCATGCCCCGCTTCCGGTATATTTTGGCTTTAACGGCTCTAATACGGCGTCCTCTGTTTTATCCTCACGATAATCAATATCTTCAAAATCCTCACTGTTATCACCCGTGTCGAAAAAGGATTTCCGGCGGGCAGATTTCTGCTTGGAAATGGAAGTCAAAGGATTCCCGTTATAATTTCTGATTGCAGGTTCCGGAGGATCTCCAATCAATTGCTCCCCGTTTGTTGCCCCCAGCAAATCAACGACATTGTCCCGGTTATTTTCATCCAGTATTTCCGGAAGGGGTTCTGTATCCGATACCAGTGCTACCTCAAATACATCATTATTGATTACCATATCCCAATCCATATCAATTTTTGTATCTGCAATTTCGTATCTGTTGTTGTCATGCTTTGCGCCGGCACACCGGATCAGAAAAGAATGCTTCGGCGGAATCGTACCTGCCAATGCTTTCACTCTCCATGCGCCGTCTGCTTCTCCTGTTAAGGACGCATATTGGACAGAATAACCGTTCAAATCAACAGGTTGTCCCGTCGGATTGTACAATTCAATGAATCCGTGTGAAACCGCACCATTCATATTGGCTCCGGTACCATATACCTGATTAATAATCATATGATCCGGCAGGGATACCTCTGTCGTTTGAGGTTTTTCGCCCTCTGCGGATTTCAGTGCGATATCCTGTTCGGACAATGCCCATACGGTGGAAAAACTGAATATCACTGCTGCCGCCAATACAATTGCCCATATCCTTTTGCTGAATTTTTTCATTACTCACAACCCCTCTTTCTTTCACTTTCTTTTTCAATAACAACTTCCGTTACACTGCTATCTTAATATTATAAGCTATCATAATAATAAAAACAAGTTGTTTTACCTTTGTGTTATATATATATCCTGTCCGTAATTTGTATGTAATTGATACGCAGGGTTATACTTCTGGCATATAGATAATTACTCGGCTGCACGCAATATTTCATGATATCGTTTTGTACCCAGTTCACTGATACACCCTTTTTTACAAAAATGCAGTTTTGCCAGCTTGGGAACGACACGTTCCACTACAATCCGGCCGTCAATGGTTCTTTCTTTTAATTTTTCCAATGCTTCGCAAAATCTCGCATCATTTTTTACGGTGTGATAAAAAGACAAGACATAGAGATAATAAAACAGACCATAACCCCGGAACGGATATTCCACCTGCATGAATAAGGAACCAATCCCATAATGGCACGGACTGATCGGTTTACGGATTACCCAATGCTGCAATAAGAAGTCAACTGCTTTTTCCAGTCTGGAGTCATGATTCAATAACTCGGTATAACGAAAGGCATCCAAAACCATAAGCGTTGTGTTTGGTGTTGAATATTCGGTTTCTTCACCCCGCCCGAAACTGTATTTATTGCACTTCCAGCCTCCGTCCGGCTGCTGTGTTTCCAAAAAATATTCAACTGTTTTTTTCAACCGTTCATCATCGGCATACCCCAAATAACATAGCGTTCGCAGAGCAAATGCCGTCTGACAGGGATATATCCCGCCTTTCGGATATACTTTGAACCGTCCGTCCTCCTGCCATGTACTAAAAATCAATTCTGCGGCATCTTTCATGACAGGATCATCCGCCGGTATTCCCAGTTCTAACAGATACAATGCGCTTTCCAGCGTGTTAAACGGAGAACCTTTCAATAAACGCCGGTCCTCCGTAGTCCAAAGATCACTTCCGTTGTCACCTCTGTGTGAAAGAATATTTTCGATATCTGATTGGTATGGATTTGCTTCATACATACTTGTTTTCTCCGTTTCCGTTGATTCATAGATTATACCATAAACCGTTGAAAAAACAAATGAGATACTATATAATAAATACAATGGATATAGATTTGGGAGGCGGATACGATGAAGCAAGAAATATATACGATAATGAAAAGTGAAATGACACGGCGGAAAATTGCTTTTTCACAGCTTTTAATCAGTTTTTATATCAGTATTTTTATATTATCCTTTCAGCCGATTATCTCTTTTCCTGAAATCTCTTTTCCCTGCTTTACACTATTGGCTGCCGTTTTTGGTATTCTTATTCTTATTGTAAATAAAATGCTGACTAAGCAAGCCGGATGGCAATTTCATCTGACAGAACAAAAAATCATAAAAAATAACGGCACAGAAGATGAAAGCTATCTGCTGAAAGACATTACAAGTATACGAATCAAAAGAAACTGCAGGGGTAATATCCGGGAAATGCGGTTCCGGACAAGCGGAACCAGTACATTTTATATCAACGGGCTGAAAGATTTTGAAAATTTTCATGACAACGTATTAACATCTGTAAAGGATGTTAATATCGTCAATTATAAAGAACCGCCGGTTGATTATGACCATTGGTTATTTTATTTATTTCTCGGTCCGGTACTCGGAGTAACCGCTACGTTTTTCTTTCGCCTTATGATATCTGCAGGGGATGAGTTTTTTAATTACATCTTATATATGATTGCCTGTTATGCTATGATTTTGGGTATTTTCTTTTTTATATGCCGGCCGGTAAAAGGCAGGTACGGGGTCAAGGTCAAAAATGCGGATATCGTATGCGGGTTACTTTTGCTTATTATTGGTCTGTTGTTGCTTTTGATTTGATTGGGAAGAATCTATGAACTTTCGTTCAATGAGTTTTGGTTCTAAAAGTTTTAGTTTTATGAGTTTTAATGCTATGAGTTTTAGTTCTATGAACTTTCGTTCATTTTTTTTGCGGAGCAACGTTTACTTTGCAGGTTTTCGCAGGAGTTAATGAAATATTTTAATACCCTGTTTTGTACAATCTTCAATTTTATGTTCAATAGAGCCAATCAGACTCAGCATCTGATCCGATAAAGCTTCTGCCTCTGAAAGGATATTTTTTGCCTTATACCGGTCTTTTTTATGTATTGCTTCGATTGCATTATCTCCTTTTTGGTGAAAATCGCTGTGCAGCTTGCCGACTTGTTCCCATTTTTTTAAAATCTCCGGATGCTGAATATCCAAGACTCCGTAATAATGCCCGAATGCACATTTATTTGAATCCGTTTGTAATGGTTTGTTTTCCATGGAATTCGTCATTTCTTCCAGTTTATTGAGCCATTCGATATGTGCTGTTTTTGCCTTTTTCAAAATATCCGATAATTCATCATTGGTTAGTGCATGTTCTCCGGAAAGCAAACCGGCAAACATTCCGTGCATCATTTTATCAAACCCATCATCCAGGGAATTAATTTCATTTACAGTTTTCAGTGTCTTTTCTGTGCTTTCATAAACGATTTTCGTAGCGATTGATAAGTTTTCAGCATCCTTTGCCGAAGATTCCATTGCCAAATCAATTTCTGAAGCGGAGGCTTTAATGCTGTTGATTTCTTCCGATATTTCCTCAATTTGATTGGTTACATCGTTTAATTCCGTGATATTATTTACAATCGTATCCGAAACAGTGTCAATCATATCACCCATTTCATTTGTTGATTGTATGGCATGTGACACACTGGCTTTTCCTTCATCGGCAGCTTCATATATACGCTGCATAAACTCTTTCATCCCTTCTAAATTTTGATTCGTGCTATCGGAAAGCGTTCTGATTTCTTCGGCGACTACAGCAAATCCTTTTCCCGCTTCTCCTGCCCTTGCCGCCTCAATGGCGGCATTCAGTGCTAACAGATTTGTTTGATTGGCAATAGCCTGAACGCTTTGTACCACATTATCCACTTCATTAGTTAAAGAAACCAACTGCTCTACTTTGTCATTCATATCGTTGGTACTGGTAACAACCGTTTCCTTTAGTTCGGCTGCATTATGAATCAAACCCCGGCTTTTTTCATTCCGTTTTGATAGTTCCGATGATCTCTTCATCAAATCCTCAAAATGATCCGCCGTTTTTTCTATGGTTTCTTTTACCACATCCACAGTCGCAGTTGTTTCTTCAATGACAGACAGGTTTGAATTGCTTACGTTATCCATTTGTTTTACTGCTTTCATGGAATTATTTGAAAAATATTTGATTTTAAGACTGAAATTGCTAAGATTACTTGTTAATTTCATAGCTTCTTTGGATGCTTCCGCCATACGCTTCTCATTCTTCAATAATTCGTCCAGTTCAATATTTTTTTCTTTTTTCCGCTTCATCATATTCTATTTCCCCCTGTTAATGTTTTCGATTTGTGTCATAAAAAGTGTACTGGTATTATTATATGTAAAATGACAATATCGTAACATTTAATTGTAAATATTTCAAATAATAATTCATAATATGACAAATGTATTGATGGATCATTGAATGGATACGAATAAATCCGTCGTGATTTAAGTCGAAATATGTAAAAAAAAGTAACCTCTATTGGGACACTTAATATACTATTAGTAGTATAAATGAAAGGAGTATCTCAATGAGAAATTTTATGGGAAACAATTGCCGGCCATGTTCCGGCAGCCTCTCACCCTGCGGTAACAATAATTGTTGCGGTTCAAGCACGGCAAATATCTGCAGCGGTGATGCCGCTGATTCTCAAAATCCAATCGGGTCTTCCTGTTCTTCGGGAAGATTCCCCATTGCTGTTTTTGATTCAGCAAAAGCCTCTTTTTATAAAAAGGGGCAACTGGTAATCAGCAATCGTATGATTTATGCCATCAATAAAAACAATCCCGTCGGAATACCGGGAAGTTCTGCTGATTATACGCAAATTGCAGGTCCGGGAGGACGCTTATTGGTGGACACTTACGACACGACAAACTCAAGTCAATACGTACAGGGACAATTAGTTGTATACAACCAAATACTTTATATCGTGGACAAGAACAATCCTGTGGGAACACCGGGAAGTTCTGCCGATTATACTGCCTTAACTTCGCGCAGTACAGTACCAATCGGAACCGGAGGAAGTGTCGTACCGTTATTCAGTTCCATTAATCCGTCAACCTTACTTGCCGGTGAATTGGTTGTGAATAACGGTCAACTGTATTATGTAAACAAAAACGCACCAACAGGTACCCCCGGCAGTTCTGCCGACTATACTCTTCTTTCGGGAACGCCGGGATCGACCGGACCGACTGCCGGAACAAGCAATACTTCCGGAAAGATGACATCATCGGCTTATGACCCTGCACAAGCCAGCCAATATGTACAGGGACAATTGGTCGTATACAACAATGTACTCTATGTAGTTGACAGGAACAGCCCTGGCGGAACACCCGGAACCGCAGGTTCAAACTATACGGCACTGACCTCTGATTCCCGTGTGGCGCGTGATCTTGGAGGAGCGATTGTACCCGCATACAATCCGGTCGATGCCTCATCTCTTGTCCAAGGGGAATTGGTTACATACAACGGTCAGCTTTATCAAGTTATGAAAAGTATGCCGACAGGGACTCCGGGAAGTTCTCCTGATTTCACTTCGTTTAGCGGAACACAGGGTCCGGTTGGCTTAACCGGAGCAACTGGACCAACCGGACTTCCGGGAGCGACAGGTGCTACAGGACCGACGGGACCGACGGGAGCGAACGGACTTACCGGAGCTGCTGGTGCTATGGGAGCTACCGGACCAACCGGTGCAACTGGGTTGACCGGGGCTACAGGTGCTACGGGACCGACGGGGGCGAACGGACTTACCGGGGCTACTGGCGCTACAGGTGCTATGGGAGCTACCGGACCGACTGGCACCACTGGGTTGACTGGGGCTACGGGCGCTATCGGACCGACTGGA
>DBDL01000128.1:0-4149 GCA_002293545.1 Lachnoclostridium sp. UBA933
TTGGTTCCGGTTATATCCGCCCGATTGCATACCGGATTCTCTTTGTCTTTCCCCCTGTACCGATGAGGGTCTTGTCTGTTGTTTGCTCTGGGGTTTTTCCGATGATTTATTTGCCGGGCTTACTGCCGGTTTCTCCGCAGCCTTTTCAGCAGGCTTATTTTCAGCCGCTCCGGAGGACTGCACCGGTGGATGGTCTGCCGGCTTTGCTGTTGTTTCCGATGATGGGGTATCAGATATCGGTGATGTATGAACAGCGGTATTGTCATTCTGCTTTTCCGCCGTATCCGAACCGGCATCTGATTTATCTGCCGATGGCTTCTTACTGTCAGCCGCCGCTTTTTTCACGGAAACAGCTTCCGGCTTCGTTTCGTTTCCGGCTTTCCCGCCTTTTTCATTTTGGGAGCCGATATGTTGAAATGATTTCAGCAAAAAGGCAATGCCATTGTCTTCGATATTGCTGTTGGCACCTTTTACGTCAAAACCATTCTCATTCAGAAGCTTAATCAAATCACTGCTTTTAATATCCTTATTTTGTGACTGCAAACTCCTTGTGATTTCATATATTTTCATTTTCGCCATATATACTTACCTCCAATTTTAAGTTCTTACAAATCATGGCGGCTAGACCCTGATCTGTAATCGCCAGAGAAGCCCTGAATTCCTTTCCGATTGCACTTCCCAATACAATTTTGTTACCATAAAACGATAGTGGTACTTTTCGGTAAGAGCACATATTGCGGAATTTTTTCTTTGTATTCTCCGAAGCATCATCTGCAACAATTACTAAATACGCACTATTTCCTTTGACTGCTTTTTCTGTCATAAATTCGCCGCTGGCAACATATCCTGCTTTCATTGCCAATCCGATTCCGGAAAGAGTATTACTGTTTGTCATATTTTTTACATTCACTCTCCAGTTCTTTATATACTTCCTTTGAAACCGAAACCTGCAACGAACGTGCGATTCCCCCTGATTTTTCAGCTCTTTTCAGACATTCAGCGTCGCGGCAAAGATATGCCCCCCGTCCATTTTTCTTCCCTGTTTCATCCGGTATGATTTCACCCTCCGGTGTTTTTACTATCCGTATCAGACACTTTTTTTCTTTCATTTCCTTACAGCCTACACATTGTCTTAACGGAACTTTCCTGCTCTTCATAAATTTCCTTTCAGATTGCCTTCTCTTCTTCCTGTGTTTCACTTCGTATATCTATTTTATAACCGGTCAGCCTTGCCGCTAACCGTGCATTTTGCCCTTCCTTTCCGATGGCAAGCGATAACTGGTAATCGGGAACGACAACCCTTGCCGTTCTTTCTTCCGGATCCACATCGACCGATACAATTTTGGAGGGGCTCAAGGCATGTTCGATAAATACGGCAGGGTCTTCATTCCATTCAATGATGTCAATTTTTTCTCCGCGAAGTTCATCCACCACCATATTCACCCGGGAACCGTTCATACCGACACATGCTCCCACCGGATCGACATCTTCATTTTCACTGTAAACCGCAATCTTTGTGCGGGAACCCGCCTCACGGGACACATTCTTGACTTCTACCACCCCGGATTGGAGTTCTGCCACCTCCGCCTCAAATAACCGTTTTACAAATTCCGGATGTGTACGGGAAATCGTAATCCTCGGTCCTCTTGTTGTATCCCGGACTTCGGTCACAAACACCTTGATTCTTTCATTCGGCCTGAAAAACTCGGTTTTTACCTGCTCCGCCGGCGTAAGAATCGTATCTACTTTCCCAATATTCACCGTATAATTCCCGGCACTGTAACGCTGGACGATTCCCGATATGATATCCCTTTCTTTCATATAATATAAATCATACAAAACTCTTCTTTCTTCTTCCCTTATCTTCTGCACGACTACTTGTTTTGCTTTCTGTGCGGCAATCCGCCCGAAATTTTTCGGTGTCACTTCATTGCTAACGATGTCCCCTGCCACCTTTCCCAGTTGCTTTGCCTCTACTTCCGCCATAGAAATCTGAACCAACTCTTGCCTTTGGTGTGCTTTGTAGTTATCGCGGTTTACGGCACCCGCGCGNNACCAATCTATCTTGAAATACATGAAACTCGCCTGTTTCACGATCTAAACTCACTCGAATGTTGTCGGATTTGCCAAACTGATTTTTACAAGCGGCCAGCAGTGAATTCTCGATTGCTTCCAACAAAATCTCTTTGTCAATGTCTTTCTCTCTTTCAATCTGGTTTAATGCTTGAATCAGCTCCGGATTACCTTTCGTTTTCATTTTTTCGTTACCCTCCTAAATTTATGATATTAAAAATCAATTGCCCGACGAATCCATGCAATACCTTTACGCTTAAATGCTATGGTTTCCTTTTCTTCTTCAAACCTTAATGTGATCANNTATCAATGTGCCTTCCAATTCCTTCGATGAATATTTTTTTCCGTTTTCTTCCCATTGAAAAGGGGAAAATAGTTTTATTTCCACATCGTTTCCTAAGTTTCTTTCAAAATCTTTATCCCTCCGGAACGGACGCAGTAAACCGGGCGAACTCACTTCTAATATATAAGATTCTTCGATAAAATCTTCGATGTCGAGTAAATCATTTAACTCGTGATTCACTTCCGTCAAATCATCCAATGTAATCCCGCCCTGTTTATCAATGTATATCCTCAGGCGCTGACTGCCGTCTTCTTTCAAATATTCCGCGTCAATAAATTCAAAGCCTCGTTTCTCAAGCAGCGGCATAACAAGTTCTTCCGCTTTCTGTTCGTATAATTTATGCTGGCTCAAATAACACCTCCGGGTAAACCCTGCACGGCACACTCCCTGCAAAAGATAATGAGTGGACTTGGGAGTCCACTCATTTCATCAACATCGTTACATTAAGACATTATAACATCATAATTTTAAAAATGCAAGCACAAATTTAAAAAATATCCGAGAATGATAGGATAACTCTCATCCTGCGGAGCAAAGTTTGCTTCGCAAACTTTAGGGGGCATTTCTCAGTCGTCCATTTCCTCAATCATCTACTTTCAAACAACGGTATTCCAGTATCTCATATGTAGAAAGCGGTCGGTAATCGCTGTCATAGGAGTGGGTGGCAATCAAAACATTATTCATATCCGGAAGCTCCCCGGTATCGACAACAAATAAAGAATGACTGAATATATTCTCCTTAAATGACAACTGAATAATATCCCCCGGCTGGATTTGCTCAAGCGGGACTTCTGCCGCTCTCGGTCCGGTTTCTTTATTGTGTATCAGGAAATTATATAAAAACTGCACACCGCTCCATGCGGCAGAACGGTCATCTATGGTCCGGTAATACCATCCCATGATCTGACGAAAGTTCATCTCCATTCCGCCTGCCAGCAGACACTGTGAAACAAAATTTGTGCAGTCCCCTCCAATCCCGGAAAAATCAAAATAGTTCGGATTTCTTTTGTACGCCCATTCGTGGGCATAGGTAATGGCGGCAGAACGGTTATATATCATATACGAATCTCCAAAAACTCTTTGTAGCATATTATGCCGGTATGCGAATTTTATGACGTTTTCGGAAATGTGATTTTTTGGCGTTCCCGGAACATTCTCATAATATCTTCCGGACAATTCAGTTTATAATCTTTTATGGTATTTGTTTGCAAAATAAATCATCGACAATGCGTTCATCAAATAAACGGCAACCAAAGTAAGTATAATATACATATTCACCTGCATGATTGTAAAAACAAATAAAATTGCCGGGAATACATACAGCATTAAATCATATGCCCGTGCTTTTGCCATGTCACCGATCAAATGATGGCGGTTTTCCTTTTCCCTGCTTTCTGCCTGGTTCAAAGCTGCCGGACTGCCGGCAGTTATTTTATTGCTGATTGCCGTACCGAGGTTTCCTCCGAAGATACCTGTCCCGATTCCCACGCACAAATACGGAATGACTTCATACATCCCCGTTCTGTCGGGATACAGCATAACAGACAGCAGACCTCCCGCAAAAATAAACAATCCCAATAATGAAAAGAAAAAATATTTCCCTGATTTTTTGTCTTTCAATGATGATTCCTCCCGGTATCTCTTGCTCTGAAACCACATAGTAGCGTGAACCCTGCCCTGCGGCAAATTACATATTAATCCCCATTCCCGCGCACGTACTTTGCGCATAATAT
>DBDL01000128.1:4231-6049 GCA_002293545.1 Lachnoclostridium sp. UBA933
TATCAAACTATGTTATACTCTCAAATATGATAATCGAATGAAATCAGGAGGGCTTTTTATGAATGAAGCATTACAGCAAATTTCCGGCCGGATCAGGGAACTGAGAGAGATTTTAGAAATCACTCCCGAAAGGATTGCGGAGTATCTGAAAATCCCCGTCGAAAACTATCAGGAATTTGAGGAAGGGAAGATCGATATACCCATTTCTGTATTATATGAAATCTCATCGTTTTTGGGGGTCGATATGACGGTTCTGCTGACCGGAGATTCCCCCCGTATGAATACACATACTGTTGTACGGCGGGATGACGGCGTAAATGTGGAACGTTTTGCCGGCTACAACTATTCGGCACTCGCCTACAACTTTATTGACCGTATTATGGAACCGCTGCTTGTAAAACTATCCCCGTCCGATGCGGAACCGACACCCGTCACGCATCTGGGGCAGGAATTTAATTATGTCCTGTCCGGTGTGGTTAAAATACACATCGGCAAGCATGATTACATTTTAAATCAGGGAGATTCTATTTATTTTGACCCCAAACTGCCGCACAGTCAAAAGGCAGTGGATAGCGCGGCAACATTCCTGACCGTAATCTGTGAACCAAAGAATCCGGCAAAGTAACCGGCTTATGCCGCATGATGATTTCGGAAACACAAATATTTTACAGCTTGAAGGATACCTATACAGCAGAAAGGACTTATACGAACAATGAACCGCATAATAGAAAAATATCTGCCGAGGACGGATTTTACCTCTTATGAAGATTTTATGGAGAATTACCGGGTTAATGTACCGGAACACTTTAACTTCGGTTATGATGTCGTAGACGAATGGGCGGCGGAAGAACCGGATAAGCTTGCGCTGAAATGGTGCAATGATACGTTTCAAATAAAAAAATATACGTTTGGTGATGCCAAAAGATTATCGAACCGGGCTGCCAATGTCTTTTTAAAAGCAGGCATTAAAAAGGGCGACGTCGTTATGGTTATCCTGAAACAACGCCCGGAGGTATGGTGGTGCATCACCGCCTTATGTAAAATCGGTGCTGTCTGCATCCCCGCTACGTTTCAGTTGACAAAGAAAGATATCGTTTACCGCTGCAACCTGGCGAGCGTAAAAATGATCGTCGCCGTAGACGAAGATGATGTCGTTCGGCATATCAAAAGTTCTGAAAATGAGTGTAAAACCTTACAGACTGTTGCATTGACCGGCGACCGCATAGAAAACGGCTGGCTGTCTTTCCGGAAGGAAATGGATTCTGCCTCGGATGAACTCGAACGGCTGGACAACCTTTCCGCCGACCCTATGCTGATTTATTTTTCCTCCGGTACATCGGGTATGCCAAAGATGGTACTGCATGACCATACCTTGGCACTGGGACATATTGTAACGGCAAATTACTGGCAGCACGTCCGGAACAATGCAGTCCATATGACACAAACCGACTCCGGCTGGGCAAAATTTGCGTGGGGGAAGATTTACGGACAATGGATTTGCGGCGCGGCAATCGGTGCCTATGACACCGACGGATTCTCTCCCTCACTTATGTTAAAGGCAATCGAAACGATTCGCCCGACGACCTTTTGTGCGCCGGCAACGATTTACCGTTATTTGATTAAAGAAGATTTATCGGGAACGGATTTTAGCTTTATCAAACACGCCAGTGTTGCGGGAGAACCGTTAAATCCCGAAGTGTATTATCAGATTAAACAAAAAACCGGACTGGCCATCCACGAAGGATTCGGACAATCGGAAGGTTCTGTTTTATTGGCTAATTTCGGATGGGACGAGGTAAAACCCGGTTCTATGGGAAA
>DBDL01000201.1 GCA_002293545.1 Lachnoclostridium sp. UBA933
CGTGCCGGTTAAACTGATTTATCCGAGTGAGATTGTAATGGTAACAGTAAACTTTGCAAACCAGATTTAGAATTGATTGAATAACAGCGATAGATAGAGTTTTGGAAAGCGTAAAAAATTAAGTTCAGAGAGCGTATGAGCAAATTGATGATTTCATTCGTTTGCTTTCAAAATATAATATGGTGGTGGGAGAGTTTTTATAAAGGGGCATTCACTTCGTTAGTGTTGCCCCTAATTGTTATAAAATTTCATTCGAGGACAAATTACAGTTGATTCAGGGACATTATAGCATTTCGTATAGTAATATGATAATATAACAGGATGTCTTATTGCGATAGGTAACGTCATTGAATCTTGTGCTTTGAGTAATAAAGTGTTTGGGAAATACAAAACTTTAAAATTCAAGATGATAGGACGTTACCTATCAGTAAGAAAGATACAGGTAGAGTAATCACGATTAGGAGGCTAAGATGATGAAGAGAAAAGCAGCGTCAATTATGATAATAGCGGTCATGATTGTTCATTTACTGCCGCCGTCAATGGGACGGGCAGAGGAAGCGTCAAAAAAAGTGCTGGCGGATAATCTGGCATACGAAAGAATGTCACTGGATAAGATGCTGAAGGAAGGCACGGGAGATGACCTGGTAATTGTCCTGAAAGACGGTAATCATGAGGACTATGAATATCAATGGGAGTACCGGTCTTTTGAAGAGCGAAACAGTGATGAGTGGGAGGAATTAAATGCAGAGAAGAATGACTATAGTTATAGGATTGATTCTCTGACAGAGGACAATACAGGAGAGTATCGTTGCAGGATTAAGGAAAAAAGCGGGACAGATGCGGCGGAAGTAGTATTTACCCGGTCGCTGAAATTGAGTTTGAGTTGGGAGGATGAGGAAAATTGGGAGGACACCTATACCTTTCCCCGATATCCCGGCACAACACAAACTCTTTCGTTAGCGGGTTTGAAATTTGAATCCGGCGCTGTCGTTGGTTATCGCTGGTGGTTTGGGACCAAGCTGCTGAACGGAGCCACCGGGAAAAACTTATCCGTGAATTTAGAGAGTGAAGCTGACTTTGGTACCTATGTATGTGAAGTTAATTTAATAAGAAACGGAAAGATTGTCAGTATTAAGAAACAGGAGATGTACATCGTTAATGAATCGGAGATACGATGCACCGGAAACAATAAAGTTGTCGGGCAGCTTGGCAAGACAATAAATTTGGGGATTGAGGATGTGGAATACGAACCGTCGGAGATGAAACTGACCTATCAATGGAAAAAATATGATGAATCAACGAAGACAAGCAAAGATATTCCGGGTGCCGTAACAAATCCCTATGCTCTTAACATAAATTCCGAAAAGGATTACGGGACGTATTTGTGTGTGGTAAGCGGGAAAGTAGGTTCCCGTGTTTATTGTCATGATGTATTTGAGATGGAAGTAATATCGAAACTGGAATTATCAATGGAATTTGAGGAGGATATCTATTTGTCACCCGGCGATAATTTTGATATCAACACAAAGCTTATAGGTGATGCCAATGATTACCGGATTGAATACCAATGGTATAAGGGCAGTCCGGAAGAGAAGAATAAAATATCAGGGGAAACAAAGGCTTCCATTGCGCTGACCATAAAAGAACCGGGTGACTACGGTTTATATTATTGTGAAGCCAAAGTTTATGACGGAAATACGCTTCTTTTCACATTAAACTGTCATACCGAGGTGATTTGCTATTTGAGTTATGAGTTCGATCCCGTCTACAGTGAAAAAGAGCCTGCTGCGGTAATGATAAAGGATTCCATAACATTAGAAGCACCGAGATTATATAATTGGACATACGGATATAAGGAATCATATCAATGGTACAAGCTTGAGGGAGGTGTTTATCAAAAAATTGAAGGGGCGGTTTCCGCAAAATATACATTAAAGAATCAAGGAGAATCCAGTGAAGGGGATCAATATTGCGTCGAGGCATTGTTGAGTAAAAACGGAGTCATTTGGGGAGGTAATGTAAAATCATATTTTTCATTGTGTGCCGATATCGGCATGGAAATAAATACAAATGGAAACGATGAATTTAAGTTTTGGTATAAAGAAAACGGTGTTCTTCCTGCGATGGAAGCGGATATAAAATGCGACCCGCAATTCGAGAGCAAATTATCGTATCAATGGCAGGGAACGGATGAAGATTATGGACATGGGGAATACACGGATATTAAAGGCGCCGATTCAAAGATATTTACCCCGACAAAGAATCAGGAGCGGTTATATAACGCTTTTCGATGTGTTGTTTCTGTCGGTATGAAAGGGTATCCTCCGGTTTATACGAGAACAAACTTGATTTTGGGCGTAAATGAAGTGATTGATCTGACGGATGGAAAATATGCGGATCGTATTGAGGCGGAAGACTCAAGTATTTTTTATACAAGAAAGTTTGTTGCTCCGGAGGAGTCAAAAGGGATTCAGTTTACATGGAATAAATCTTCCGATACCTATCGTTACAGCGATTATTATTTTACAGGGAGCAACGGAAAACAGCTAAGCTTTTCATCTTATCTTAACAGTGAAGCGGAGGGAATAATGGTAGAGGGGAACATTGTATATGTGACTGTTTATCATTATGGTATCGGTACGATGGGATTCAAAAGCGTAACGGGTGCGGAGGATTATAAAAAAAGTGCTTATAAAATAAATTATACTCAGCCGGATAAAGATTATTATTTATATGGAGAAAAGGTTGATTTAACGGGATTAACTGCAAAAAGACATTATACGGACGGCACCGCGGAGGAAATCAAGCTTTCGGAATTATCCTATGAAACCGATACCAAACAGATGAAACCGGGATACTATGAGCTTGCGGTAACAGATACCGTCAGCGGAATCCGTTTTATTGTTGAAATTGAGATAGACATGGCTGATCTTGTAGTATTCGGCAAAAGACCGCCGGATGTTTTGTTCAGAGGAAGCAAAGCGGCGGTTTCGGTAAAGGGTGCGGATAATGGAATGACAGAGGATTGGAATTATCTGTGGGTCATGAAAGACGCTAACGGCAAAACAATTGATTATGTCGGGGATGATACGTCGTCAGAATTTACGATACCGGATACCCTGCCGTCCGCACGTTACCAATTGTTATGTTATTATTATCAAAAAGGCGGAAGCTTTGATGCGAATCAATATATAGCACATGATTTTCAAGTCGTAAGCGATACGCTCTTTACAAAAGTCAATACCCTGCCGGAAAGTTCGCATCCTGTTCCCGAAAACAGGAAGACATATCAGTATTATTATCAGATACCGGGTGCCGGGAAGCTGGCAGTATCGTTTGATGAAAGAACAGAACAATATTATTGGGATGAATTTTATATAATGGGGAAAGACGGCATCGGTTATCGGTACAGCGCAGAGGATTTGGCAGGCAAAACGATTGAAATAGAAGGTGACACGGTATATATCTATGCCGTCTATGAGGATTCCATGGCATGGGGATTCAAAGTGACCGACATTAAAGATCCGTTATCTTCGCCAACGCCGCCCCCTGTCATACCGCCGATTGTCAAGCCGGCGGCTTCGCCGGGGAAGCATTCTCCCGTGAACCCTGCGAACCCCGCGAACAGGAAGATTCAGGTTAAGAAAGCAAAAATTATAAAGATTACCGCTAAGAAAAAAGCATTGACCATAAAGTTAAAAAAGTTTTCCGGCATAAAAGGCAATCAGATTGTTTATTCGGCAGATAAGAGATTTAAGAAATCGGTGAAAACGAAGCTTACAAACAAAACCACGGTTCAAATCAAGAAACTCAAACCGAAGAAAAAGTATTATATTAAGGTCAGAGCCTATAAATTGAATGCAAAGAAGAAAAAAGTTTACGGAAAATACAGTGCCGTTAAATCTAAAAAGACGAAATAGAAAACCTTGTATTGTTATGTAGGAGGATAAATGCGGATGAAACGTATAAAAGGAACCATATGTGCGGCAATTGGTATATTGGTACTGACCGGTATTTTATATGCCGTCTTTGGAAATCAGGGCATCTATGCGGCGGAGAATGTAAAACCTCCGGTTTTCAGTCATAAAAGCGGAAGTTATGATGATGAATTTACACTTTCATTGGAGGCGGAGGAAGGGAGCAGGATTTATTATACAACGGACGGAAGCATTCCATTATCCAAAGAAGAAGATGACTTAAAGCCGACTCCGACCCCTATCCCGCCGGGAGCAATCATAAAGGATGCGGAATTTGACATATCAAAGTCAAATACGGCATTTATTCAAAACGTATGGGCTGAGGATGCGGAAGACGGAGTAAGACTGGAGTTTGTGGAACAATATTGCTCCATTTGTTTTATAACGCCGGATGGAATTACGGACTGGACAAAATATGCGGCCATTGAAATCGAATATACGGCAAACCAATTCCAAAACGGCAGGGATATGGGATTGCAGTTTTGCTATATTTATGATTGGGCGGATTCGTCATGGGACCCGGACTCATCCCATCACAACCGGGCGAATGAAGAACGTACGTCAGCAAAAGAGTTGGGGAAACGTACGACCGTAAGATTTACCCTGTCCGGAGAGATTGCAGAAATCGGAAAACTGATGATTGGCGTAACCAATGAGGATGTGAATCCGGGTGTACGTGAAACCGTTACGATTCATTCGGCAAAGTTAATCGCCAAAGTCCCCGGATTGGATATCCCGACAAAAAAACTGCCGACAAACGAATATAAAAACGGAATAAAAATAACGGACCGCCGGGGACAGGAGAATCTTTTGGCGACGGAGCAAAACATAAAGCTGATGAGCCAGACAAGTTACGTTCCGGAGTATTATCCGACAGCGGAACAAGTACAAAAGGCAACGGTAATCCGTGCTATGGCAGTGGATGAGGAAGGCAACCGGAGCAATGTGGTAACAAGGACATTTTTTGTAGGTAATCATATAGACGAAACTTATAAAAATGCGTCGGTGATGTCGGTCGTCACCGACCGGAACCATCTGTTGGACCCGGAAATTGGTATCTGCCGCAATGAAAATTATTTGTTTAAAGGAGATGAATGGGAGCGTCCGGCTTTTGTCGAGTATTTTGAAGAAAACGGGAAAACCCTGTTTTCCACTAATATGGGTATCCGAATCCATGGAGGTTATACCAGACATTATGCGCAAAAAAGCTTTAACTTTTATTTCAGGGAAGATATCGGTATAAAGAATCTGAACGGATGTGAACTGATTCCCGGCGCAACGACAGCCGACGGTTCCCAAAAGATGAAATACAAAAAGTTTATGCTCCGCAACGGCGGGAATGACACGGAGTATACGAAATTTCAGGATACATTTATTCAGGGGCAGGTAAGTGACCGCGCGTTTACAGTACAAAGCACCAGACCGTGTGTATTGTTTTTAAACGGTGAGTATTGGGGACTTTATAACCTGACGGAAAAATACAGTGATAATTATCTGGAAGAAGAATTCGGGGTAGACAAAGACAACGCAGTCATTATCAAAGACGGCGAACTTGACGAGGGCTTGGAAAGCGACGTTTCATTTTATCATGAGCTGCTGGATTTGGCGGAGCTGGACATGACCCAGGAACAAAATTATGAAATGTTTTGTGAAGCGGCAGATGTACAAAGTTGTCTGGATTATTATGCGACGGAGATTTTTATCGGAAATAACGATTGGAACGAGGCTAAGAATTATCAGATTTGGAGAACCAGAGAAAAGGAAAATGGTAATCCCTATGCGGATACGAAGTGGAGATGGATGTTATACGATACGGAATCTTCGATGGGATTATACGGTCAAGACACCGGGGATTACCCGATTGCCGGGACAATGGAAAATGACCGGTTGTTCCGTGCGCTCATCCGTAATCCAAAATTCAGAAGACAGTTTATAACGGTTTTATGTGATTTGATGAATGTAAATTTCAGAGCGGTGCCGAACGGCGGCAAGCCGTCTGAAATGATAACAAAATTGAATGAATATGCGGCATTGTACCGTCCGCTTCAGGAGCAGTATTATGAACGTTTTGGATATGGACGCAACGAAACGAATGTGAAGATGGCATTTGACGATCAGGTGACAAGAATCAGAAATTATTTGACCTCCCGCAGAGCGGCAATCCTGCGTATACTTAAGATGGAACTTACAGCAGGCGGCAGTGCATCACTTACATTAAAAAGCAATGCGGCGGCAGAAATAAAAATCAATACGACAAGTGTAAAATTACACGACGGAATATGGGACGGCATTTATTTTAAAGAAATACCGGTACAGGTCACGGCACCGGAAATAGAAAGGTACCGCTTTATAGGATGGAAAGCGGAAGGAGTGACCGCAAAATCCCTGACCGGACAGAGTATCTATGCGACATTAACCGGAAATGAACCGGTTTTGGAAGCCGTTTACCAATCCGCGGACGGGAGCGGAGGGGAAACACCGCGTCCGGCAGAGCCGACAACACCGCCGACGGGGAAACCGATAGAAAAACCGACGGCAAAACCGACCGTACCGTCATCGGGGAAACCAACCGTACCGCTGCCGTCAAAAACAACAATCAAGAAAATATTAGTTTCCAAAGTAAAAATAAAGTCGTTGAAAAGTAAGACCGGCAACTCTTTTGTTCTGACAGTCAAGAAAGGGAAAGGGATCGAAGGGTATCAGATTGTATACGGAACCAATAAGAAACTTAAAAAATCCGCAAAAAAAGCAGTGTTTAAGCGTAACCGTTTTACCGTAAAAAGGTGCAGGTCCCAAAAAAGGTATTATCTGAAAGTCAGGGCTTATAAACGGGATGGGAACGGGAAGAAAGTGTATGGTAAATACAGTAAGATAAGATCCATAAGAATAAAAAAAGCGGCGGACTGAGAAACAGCCGAAAGGGATAACAGATCCGCCTGAAATACCGCATCCGAATGTGTTTGTATCTCGAATCAAAAAGCAGCAGAATTAATTTTTGCTGCTTTTATCATTTTTTTCTTTTCTAACAAGGGATTTTGTGCTAGAATGATTTTATGTATGATAAAATGAGGGAGGAGATGAGCTTTGTCAAAAAACAAGAAGAATCAACAACCGATAGATATGAGAAGAAAACGAGTGCAGCGAATAAAAAACATCATTATTTTTCTCCTTATTATATTTTGGCTTATTCCGACCTTTTTATCTATATTTCTTGTGAATAAAGTGGTTTACCTTGAGCAAAAGATGGAACAATATATAAGTAAACAGTATGATAATAAAAATAACTCCTCCGGAATCGCAAAGGCGGAAACAAAGAGGGAAAACCAGACGAAACCATCGGCTCAGCCAATAGCTCCTGAGAAAAAAAATGTTTATTTGACATTTGAAGACGGACCGAGTCAATATACGGAAGAGATTCTGGATACATTAAAAAAAGAGAAAGTAAAGGCAACTTTTTTTGTAATCGGTCATGAGGAAGATAGATTTTCCGCAAAAATGTATCGAAGAATTGTAAAAGAAGGTCATACGCTGGGGATGCATTCATACTCACATTTTTATGATGAGATATATGAGTCGCCGGGCAAGTTTGAAAAGGATTTCATGAAATTGCATAAATATTTATACCAAATAACGGGTGAAAAGCCGAAATTTTATCGTTTTCCGGGCGGCAGCAGCAATTCGGCATTGAAAGCTCCGATTGGAGAGTATGCCGGACGGCTGAAAGCAAAAGGAATCACGTATCTGGACTGGAACGTAGTATGCAGGGATGACGGCAGAGGAAAACCGTCGGAGAGAGAAGAGCTGATTCAGACCGTTATGAGAGGGATTGCAGAATATGATGCATCGATTGTATTGATGGATGATTCTTCCGTTTCAAAAAATACGGCGAAATTATTAAAGCTTTTAATCAAACAATGCAAAGCCAAAGGATATAAGCTTCAGCCGATNNCAAAATTAATACAACATGCAAAATAAGTTGATATATGAATGAATATAAGGAGGAGTCAAAATGAGTTTTTTTAAGGAATTGAAGGATGATGTCGCTCAGTCGGTGAATGAGCTGAACGGGGAATTTGAGCAGGCATTGGGTGAGCAGGAAGAAGAGGTTGGCGAGGCTGACAGTGATTCAGAGCATGACACACCGGCAGAACCGGATAAGGATTCAAGCTTAGCTGTCGGTGAAACGAAGGAAGAAGATATGGAAACGGATGNNAAAAAACAACAATTTCCGATGATACAGATATATCCCTTGACAATACGGAGCCAGTAAAAGAAAATATGGAGGAAAACACAATGAATGAAGGATTTATGGAAGATGAAATGAACGATGGATTAGGTGAACAGGAAATGGGTCAGGCAGCTTTAAAAAAACCGGAAAGTATGACTCCGGAAAGAAGTTCAAACGGAGAAGAAACGATAATTTCACCGGGTACGGTTATTGACGGCAGTATTACGTCGGATTCGGCATTATCAATAAAAGGTGTCGTAAACGGAGATGTTGCGTCGAATGGGAAATTGACGATTACAGGTAAAGTATCCGGAGATGTAACGGCAGGGGAGATTTATTTGAATACTTCCCGTTTGGAAGGGGATTTAACAAGTGAAGGCAGTGTGAAAATTGATGTGGGAACTGTTATTGTCGGAGAAATCAAGAGTGAATCCTTAGTGATTGCCGGGGCGGTNNACCGGTTATTGTTGATTCAACCGCGGTAGTAAAAGGTGATATCTCCGGAAAATCAATTCAGATTAACAGCGGTGCCGTTATTGACGGACATTGCTCGCTCACCAATGCAGAAGTTGATTTGGACTCGTTCTTTGAATAATGGATTTGAAAATACCAAATCCACGGGGAGAACAGAATATTCTTTCCGTAAGAAATAAATAGGAGATTTTAAGATGAGTTCATATAAACGTGTGTTGTTAAAATTAAGCGGAGAAGCATTATCCGGTAATAAGGGAACCGGTTTTGACGAATCCACATGTATTGGTGTTGCAAAGCAGATTTTTGAGTTGAGCAAGGATGGTATAGAGGTTGCCGTAGTGATTGGAGGGGGGAATTTTTGGAGAGGCCGTTCAAGCAAAACGATTGACCGGACGAAAGCCGACCAGATTGGTATGTTGGCAACTGTTTTGAATTGCATTTACATGTCGGAAATTTGCAGGCATGTCGGAAGCAAAACACAAATATTCACTCCGTTTACGATTGGTGCTTTTACAGAATTATTTTCCAATGACAGAGTGAACGAATGCTTTCATGAAAAAAAGGTTGTATTCTTGGCAGGAGGAACCGGACATCCATCCTTTTCTACGGATACGGCAACCGCATTGAGGGCAGTTGAAATCGGGGCGGATATTATATTGGCTGCAAAATCGGTTGACGGCGTTTATGACTCGGACCCGTCTGTGAATCCAAACGCAAAAAGATACGATACGTTGCCGATTTCAAGGATTATTGATGAAAAACTCGGCGTAGTGGATTTGGCGGCAGCGGTGCTCTGTTATGAATATAAAATGCCGATGATGGTATTCGGATTAGATGAGGAAAACAGTATTGTGCGTGCGGTAAGGGGGCAGTGTACGGGAACGAAAATCACGGTATAGCTTACGCACAAATATCGAATATTTATGCGCAAAGGACATGCGCAAGAAGGAGGATAATATGGAATTTGATTTAAACCGGTATGAAGACAAAATGAAGAAAACGATGCTGACATTAACAAATGAGTATGCGGTTATTCGTGCGGGCAGAGCGAATCCGAGGATATTGGATAAGATAATGGTAGATTATTACGGAACACCATCTTCACTGCAAAGTGTTGCGAACNNAGCGCGGATGATTATGATTCAGCCGTGGGAAGCGAGTTTAATCAAAGAAATTGAACGGGCAATTCTGGGTTCGGACATTGGTTTGACTCCGGCAAATGACGGAAAAATTATCCGCTTAGCATTTCCCGAATTGACGGAAGAAAGAAGAAAAGAAATTGTAAAGGATGTTAAGAAAAAGGGAGAACAGGCAAAGGTTGCGATTCGTAATATTCGCCGTGATGCCAATGATTCGATGAAAAAGAAGCTGAAATCCAATGAAGTATCCGAGGACGGCGCAAAAGAATTTGAAGAAAAGGTACAAAAGCTGACAGATAAATATATCAAGGAAATTGATACGGCGGTAGAGGATAAATCCAAAGAAGTAATGACCGTATAATAGATATTTTGAAAAGGACAGGACTTTTCCTGTCCTTCCTTGCGATAAACAGGGGAAGTACCGTGTGAAATAAAAACGTTTCAAGCTGTCTTGCCAAGAAAGGCAGTACCGAAGCCTGCATTTGAATAAAATATCAGTAGTTATGCGCGGAAAATGAGCGCAGGAATGAGGAAAACCAGCATGGAACCATCTGAGTATAAAATACCGGGGCATGTTGCCATTATATTAGACGGAAACGGACGTTGGGCGAAAAAAAAGCATTTACCAAGGAATGCGGGACATGTCAAGGGAAGCAAGACCGTTGAAAAAATGTGTGAAGAATGTGATAAAGCCGGCATAAAATATTTTACAGTGTATGCTTTCTCAACAGAAAATTGGGGCAGACCTCAGAAAGAGGTAAATGCGCTGATGGATTTGCTTAGAAGCTATTTGAAAGACTGTGTGAAGCGAAGCATGAAAAATAATATGATCGTTTCGGTAATTGGTGATATTTCACCGTTAAGCGAAGATTTGAAAGAAAGTATCAGAGAAGTTCAGGAAGTATCAAAAAACAACACCGGACTGCATTTTCAAGTGGCATTAAATTACGGAAGCAGAGATGAAATGATTCGCAGTATGAAGAAGATGGCAATCGAGATCGCAGAGGGAAGAATGACGATTGATGAAATAAGCGAGAATCGGTTTTCGGAATTTCTGGATACGAAAAATTTACCGGAACCGGATTTGCTCATCCGTACAAGCGGAGAACAGCGGTTATCGAACTTTCTGTTATGGCAGCTTGCTTATACCGAGTTTTATTTTACAGATGTTTTATGGCCTGATTTTGATAAAAAGGAACTATGGAAAGCCATCGAGTATTATAACAGCCGTGAACGAAGATACGGCAAAGTGTAAACATAAAGAGATGAAATGAAAGGTATCGGTGTTAGTGTATCAGCAGTTGGAATATCGGCAGTTAGTGTATCGGCAATTAACAGGATGAAAAAGTGCAAGAATGAGGGGAAAGAAATGTCTTCTTTTTTAACAAGAACGGTAAGCGGGATCATTATGGTTCTGATTGCTATTTTCGTATTGATTCAGGGCGGTTTATGGCTGCTCTTAGTCNNTAGGCTGCTCTTGGTTAGTGCCGCCGTTTCTTTGGTTGGTACTTACGAATTGCTGCGCGCAATCAAGCTGAAATACGAACCCATTGGAATCATTGCCTATCTTTCTGTCATTGTGTATAATGCTTTATTGTATTTGGAGCTGACACAATGGTTTATGGCTCTTTTTACAGGCTTATTGCTGCTATTGCTGTTTTTTTATGTCGCACAGTATCCGAAGTATACGACCGAACAGATTGCAATGATTTTCTTTATTTTCCTGTATGCGGGGGTTTTGCTGTCCTATATTTATCAGGTACGCTGTATGGAAAACGGTCAAATCTTCGTTTGGCTTATTCTAATCAGTGCCTGGGGGTCGGATACGTTTGCCTATCTGGTTGGAATGCTGGTTGGAAAACACAAGCTTCCCAGTGAGCTGAGTCCGAAAAAAACAATAGAAGGCTGTATCGGCGGCTTTTTCGGTGCGGCATTGATTGGATTTTTGATTTCTTTTTTATACCCGGAGGGAGCATTTTTTTCTTTATCCCCGCAGGTTTCTTTTGTATTAATCTGTGCGTTCGGCTCGGTTTTTTCACAAGTCGGGGATTTGGCGGCGTCAGCAATTAAAAGAAATCATGGCGTGAAAGATTACGGGGATTTGATTCCGGGGCA
>DBDL01000027.1:0-8233 GCA_002293545.1 Lachnoclostridium sp. UBA933
TGGGAGTTCAGAAAAGAATTATCGAAAATATCGGTGAGCGAGGAAGTGCTGTACCGTCCCTTTTCTACACTTTCAAACGGGGAACAGACGAAAGCTCTGCTGGCCGGATTGTTTCTGAGGGAAAACAGCTTTCTTCTGATTGATGAGCCGACGAATGTTTTGGACGGAGAAGCCAGGCAAAAGGCAGCAGAGTATCTGAACGGTAAAACGGGTTTTATTTTAGTTTCCCATGACAGAAAATTTTTGGATGAATGCACGGACCATACATTATCCATCAATAAAACCAATATTGAAGTGACAAACGGGAATTTTTCGGCATGGTGGCGTCAGAAGAAACGGCAGGATGAGTTTGAAACCGCACAAAATGAAAAACGAATCAAAGAAATAAACCAATTGGAATCTGCCGCAAGACGCACAGCCAAATGGTCGAACGATTCCGAAAAACGTAAAACCGGGATTGATCCAGTCAAAGTAGACAATAAAAAAGGATGGGCGCCAAAACAAGCCGCTAAATCAAAAAAAATGATGGCGCGTTCCAAGGCAATTCAAGTGCGGCAGCAAAATGCAATCGAAGAAAAATCAAAGCTGTTAAAAAATATTGAGAATGCCGACACACTGATTATCCGTCCGGCTGCCTATTATACTTCACGGTTGATATCCTTTGAAAAAGTATCGCTTCAATATGGCGGCAGGGAAATATTCCGTGACCTTAGCTTTACGGTAGAACAAGGTGAGCGGGTTGTTTTGTCGGGAGGGAACGGTTCCGGAAAGAGCAGTATCCTGAAAATGATTACCGGAGAGGAAATACCGCATACCGGGAATGTATCGGTCGGGAGCAGACTGATCATTTCTTATGTTCCCCAAGACGCCTCTTTTCTCACGGGAAGTTTGAGGGCATATGCCGGGAAACGCGGAATAGACGAAACATTGCTGAAAACAAACTTACGGAAACTGGATTTTTCCCGCACTCAGTTTGAAAAAGATATGAGTGATTTCAGTGCCGGACAAAAGAAGAAGGTACTGCTTGCGGCAAGTCTTAGCGAAAGTGCTAGTATCTATATCTGGGATGAGCCGCTGAATTATATTGATGTATTGTCGCGGATGCAGATTGAAGAATTAATCATCAATAACAAGCCCACCATGTTATTTGTGGAGCATGACAATGCCTTTTGCAGCGAGGTTACAACAAAGAAAATAAATGTTGTTTCCAATTAAAAGCATTATAACAAAACCGTCCGTTTGAGGACAAAAATCATATCATTCAGGGACAGCACATAAAAAGAAAAACATCACCTGCTATAATGGGAAACAGCTTAATATTATAAGGGGTAAAGAGCGTAAGTAAGTGGCAGCAGCTTTCAGAAACTGACCTTTATAACAGTATTTGACCTATACTGTACCTATTTTGATCCAGTTCCATTGATGTACAAAATCGTCTTTTTTAAATAAAAAATAACCTTTTAATACTCGAAACCCCTTATAATAATAAGCAGCATTTTTCCGTCCTATGCATAAAATAATGTATAGTAATACGAATCCTCGTATAAATAAGGAGAGCATGGAAGATGGATAAATGGATTTCATTAGAGCCGGAGGCAGAGGAGGTTTGCAAAGAAGCTTCTGTCCCGCCTCTGATTTTTGAATTACCCCCGGAAGAAGGAAGAGCGTTATTAGAAGAAATACAAAACTCACCGGTCAGTCAATTTCCGGCAAATATTGATTCCTTAAATGTGGATACCGGGAAGTGGGGGAGTGTAAAGGTTTATGTAGTATATCCGGAACGGATTGATATCCGTGCGAATGTCATTTACTATATCCACGGAGCCGGATGGGTATTCGGGAGCTTTCACACACATGAAAAGCTGGTACGGGAGTTGGCGAACCGGACAAATTCAATCGTAATCTTTCCGGAATACAGTCTTTCACCGGAAGCCAAATATCCGGCGGCGCTTGAACAGTGCTATCTTATTATGGGTATTCTGGATAAGATCGTGAACGAAATCAAATCGCAGATGAATATGGATACCCTTACCGTTGCAGGAGATAGCGTAGGGGGGAATATGGCGGTCGGTTTGGCACTGATGTCAAAGTACAGGGGGGGAACGGCCATACATAAGCTGCTGTTATACTATCCTGTTACGGATGCCTCATTTGATACCGAATCGTATCAGGAATTTGCAGAGGGGTATTATTTATACCGGAAAGGGATGGAATGGTTTTGGGAACAATATACGGAATCGGAGGAAGACCGTAATCAGATCAACGCCTCCCCGCTGCGTGCCAAGGCTGAGCAATTATCCGATATGCCGGATACGATGATTTTGAACGGAGAAGCCGATGTCCTGAGGGATGAGGGAGAGGAATTTGCCGTCAAACTGCGTGAAGCGGGGGTAAATGTGACCGCAGTCCGGTATCAGGCTGCCATACATGACTTCGTTATGCTGAACTCCCTGGATCAGACAAAGGCGTGCAGGGCGGCAATGGACTCCTCTGTCGATTGGATTAACCGGCAAAACAAAAGGAGGATGACAGGGTCCGTGACAGAATAAAATTTCTTGTTGACGTCAGTATGTATTCTTGCTATAATGTAAACTAATTACAAAATGTTTTACAGAAAGGTTGTTCGTTATGAAATACCAATCTTTTAATACCACCACTACCACATAGAGCAAACATTTGAAGTCAGTTATTTCACCGGCGGCAAATGTTTGCTTTATATGTCGTTGGTGGGTGAGAGATATCCTTATACCTTATCGGCGGCGTTCGGTAAGGTATTTTTATTTGGCGGAAAAATCATTTCTTTGCAGAGCGAAGTTTGTTTTGTAAACTTTATCAAGCTGCGTTCCTCAGCCAACTGCCTTTTTGTTTACAGAAAATCCATATTATAAAAAGGAGATGTTAAGGATGTCAAAGGATCACAGAAAAATTGGTGCGGAGATGAGTTTGTTTTCAAAATCAGAGGGAGTGGGGCCGGGTTTGGTCCTGCTGCACCCGAACGGTGCAATTCTCCGTTACTTACTGGAGCAGTTTAGTCAGGGGGCACATATTCTCAATGACTATCAGTGGGTTTATACACCGCATATCGGACGGGCGGAATTATGGAAAACCTCCGGGCACTTGGAACACTACAAAGAGTCCATGTACAATCCGGTCAATATAGACGGGGAAGAATACTATCTGAAGCCGATGAACTGCCCGTTTCATTTTACGGTTTATAACAGCGAAATACGGTCATACCGCGACCTTCCGATGCGCATTGCCGAAATCGGAACGGTATACCGGTATGAATTATCCGGTACACTAAACGGATTAACGAGAGTAAGAGGGTTTACGCAGGATGACGCGCACATTATCTGTACGCCGGAGCAAGTGGAAAGGGAAGTGATATTTGCTTTGAAATTTTCCTTATATGTGCTGCGGGCGTTCGGGTTGACGGAATTTAAGCCGTATGTATCCACAAAACCGGAGGGAAAATCAATTGGTTCGGAGGAGTTATGGGATATGGCAACAGAAGTCCTGAAAAAAGCAGTAGTGTCTTCCGGTCTGGAATACGAAATTGATGAGGGCGGCGGGGCATTTTACGGTCCCAAAATCGACTTAAAGCTCTACGATTCACTGGGACGCGAATGGCAGTGCAGTACGATACAATTTGACTTTAATCTGCCGGAACGCTTTCAAATGAAATATGTTGGGAGTGACGGAAAAAATCATACGCCGTATGTTATTCACAGAGCTTTATTCGGAAGTGTGGAGCGTTTCCTGGCATTGCTGATCGAACACTATCAGGGAGATTTTCCGCTGTGGCTGGCGCCGGTACAGTTTGCGGTTATTCCGATTGCTCCCGCGCATAATGAGTATGGAAGGAAATTGGAAATCTCACTAAAGAAAATGGGACTGCGGGTAAAGACAGATGATTCCGGTATCAATATGAAAGAAAAAATCAGATACTTTGAGTTAAAGAAAGTTCCGTATATGCTTATTGCCGGGGATAAGGAAATCAAGCAGAATACCTTCTCGGTACGAAGCAGAAAACATGGAAATCTTGGAATGATGGATATCCATTCATTCCAAGATTTTATCAGAGAGGATTTGGAACAGGGGAAACCAAAGTATATAGCGGCAGAGGAATAGCCTCAGTTACGCAGCAGGATCATTATGCTTTTTCCACCGACACCTGGATTTCTGTCAGCAAATCATCTTCTGATGTGACATCCTCAAAGCCTTTGACAGCCAGTCCGCGAATCAATCCGTTAAAAGCATAACCATTTTTTTCGACCCATCCTGCCAGTTTTTCAATAGCAGAGTTATAACCGTAATAAGAACCAGAGAATCGAATCGCAGCAGCCTGCGGTATGGCAGCCAGTTCCCTGTACGTGAATTCCCCTTGGTTTTCTCCGGATTCATGTACGGGTATGGCGATTTCTACGTCTACCTCTCCTTCTTTATATTCACCGTCGTGAAAAATCGAATAACCGTTATTTTTACATGCCACTTTATTTTCTGCCACAAACTTGCCGAGCTTTTCCCACAGGATATATTCCGCATCGTAAGAGGGAATGGCTCCCCGCAAGGAAAGTACCCTTTCTGCCGGCAGAGATTTTATTTCTACTTCATAAATCATATAATCACGCTCCTTAATAATGTGACCGCATTTAGCGGCAATTTTATCAAGCTTATCCTGTTCGCCGGCAATGGTATTTTGAATTTCTTTCCTTTTTTGATCCAGCATATGGTGCAGAAAATTGACATCGGTTATCCGGGGGAGAATACTTTTGATTTCTTCCACGCCGAAGCCCATATCCCTCAGCTCGACAATGCGGTACAATTCAGGAATCTGAGCCGCGCTGTACAGCCGATACCCGGTAAAAGAGTCCACCTTATCCGGATACAGAAGCCCGCATTGCTCATAATACCGGAGCATTCGTGACGATACCCGTACCATTTTAGAAAATTCACCGATTTTGAACATATAAACTCACCTCATTTCAGTCGCAATTCCGGATTGCAATATTATTATATACCTTGACATTGTGTCAAAGTCAACAGGGAAAATATATGACATCTTGTTGTCAGGTATTTGTGTTATAATATTTCTTAAATTAAATTTATTCAATGCAGGAGGACAAGTATATGATAGAATTTCCGGAGAGCAAACATCTGGCAGAACAAATGAAAGAGCATTTATTAGGGAAAACGATAATGAATGTAGAGGTCAATAAGTCACCGCACAAATTTGCATTTTATAACGGCGACCCTTTGGAGTATCACGATAAAATGACAGGGAAAACCGTAACCGGTACGAACTCATACGGAGGAATGCCGGAGGTTATTTTGGAGGACAAGCACCTTGTATTTGGAGATGGCGCCAATATCAGGTTCTATGCACAGGGGGAAAAACTACCGGAAAAGCATCAGATACACATTGAGTTTGATGACTTTTCCTCCATCACCTGTTCGGTTCAAATGTATGGGCTTCTGTATTTGATGGATATCGGCAGTAAAGAGAATGAATACTATGAGATGGCGAAAAGCCGGATCAGTCCGTTATCCGATGAAAATAATGAAGATTATTTTTTGGGATTAATGGACAGTGTTAAGCAAAGCTATAGTATTAAGGCATTTTTAGCTACCGAACAGCGTTATCCGGGACTTGGGAACGGGGTCTTGCAGGATATCCTGTTTCATGCCAAGGTTCATCCCAGACGAAAAATAGAAACACTGACTTCCGATGAAAAAAACAGGGTATACGAAAGTATGAAACAGACATTGTTTGAAATGACGGCGGGCGGCGGCAGGGATACCGAAAAGGATTTGTTTGGCTGTCCGGGCGGTTACAAAACAAAGCTGTCGGTTAAAACGAAGAACTTGCCGTGTCCGGTTTGCGGTGACACAATAATCAGAGAAGCTTATCTGGGAGGAAACATTTATTTTTGTCCGACTTGCCAGAAGTATGAGAAACCCAAAAAGAAAACTGTCAAAAAATGACTTCCTTAATTTGTACTTGCATTCTGCAAAATAATCTGTTAGAGTAAAGAAATAAAATATGTCCTAAAAGCGGGGCAGCAGAAAGCGGAGGAGAGTATGAACGAACATAATCTTGACGATATAGATGAGAATGAAGAAGAAAGCATATTTATCACACTGGAGTCAGAGGACGGAACAGAAAAGACAGGCGAAGTGATTGCCCTATTTGATGCTGACGAGCAAAAATATGCGGCGGTTGTCATTGTAGAGGAAGATGACAATGAAGAAGGGGAAATATACTTTTTCCGCTTTGACGTAGATGAAGACAAAGAAGAAGCTACCTTGATTGATATTGATGATGACGATGAGTGGGAAATGGTTGAGGAAGCCTTTCAGGAATTGCTGGACGAGGAAGAGAGGGACGGCATCCTTGATGAAGAGTAATTAGGTACCGTGCTGATTTACCGGATGTTTGGAATCAGCACGGTATTTTGTTGTATTTAACTATAGATACCGAACTTGACTGCGCCGGCAAGCGGATTCTTCATTGCCCTTTCCGTCATTTGTTCCAAATGACAAAGCGTGGAATACTCTTCTAAGTAGGCTTTATAACTGCCTAAGTAAAAAAGCCAGTAGCTTTCACATAAACAGCCGGAAACACTGAACACACCGCCGTTTGCTTCAAAATAGCATTGGGCTGAAAAATACCCCTGCCCCCGTTATTCCACTACCTTAATACTATTAATTACCGGCTGGTTATCCGGACTAACCGTACCGTTAGCGTCTTCAGCACGAACCGTTTCACATATTTTATCGACAACCTCCATTCCGCTTGTCACATGCCCAAAAGCCGCATACTCGCCGTCCAGATGGGAACTGTCCTGATGCACAATAAAAAATTGGGAACTTGCGCTGTCCGGTGAATTAGAGTGTGCCATAGAGATAACGCCCCGCGTATGCTTGATTGAATTTTTTACGCCGTTGCTGTCAAATTCACCTTTAATGTTTTCACCGGAACCTCCCGTTCCGTTTCCGTCCGGATCTCCGCCCTGTATCATAAACCCGTTTATAATACGGTGAAATGTCAATCCGTCGTAAAAGCCGTCTTTTGCCAGTTTCACAAAATTGGTGACCGTAATCGGTGCATTTTCCGCATCCAAATCAAGCTCAATCACCCCGTAATCCTTTACATCAATTGCTGCATGATGAGTTCCGCTTAGGAATTGGGTATCTGTTTCGGTATCTTTCGTTTGCTTTGCCGCGTCATGGGAGGATTCGTTTTTTGCTCCGCACCCTGCCATTAATATACCGATTAATAATAATGCGATTATCCGATATGCTCTGTTCTTCATTTTACTTCTCCTTTTTATGGTTTTTGTCATTGTACCACAGATAACCAATGGATTCAACATTTTTCCCATTGCCAAACATAGTAACTTCATGATATGATAAAAAAGCAAATAATATTCATCTTGAAAGCTCCACGGGGGCGGAACGGAGAAAAACTTGGATAATTTACAGAAACATATGCGACAGGAAATCGGAAGAATCTTTAATGAAGTAAAGAAAGTAATTCACGGGAAAGATGATGTCATCATGCTTGTCATGACTGCTATTCTGGCAAAAGGACATATTTTGATTGAGGACATTCCGGGAGTGGGGAAAACCACTTTGGCACTTGCTTTTTCAAAAGCAATGGAGCTGACGGAACGCCGGCTCCAGTTTACCCCGGATGTTTTGCCGAGTGATGTGGTCGGNNATTTAATATGATTGGAAATGACGGACAATTTCAATATAAACCGGGTGCGGTAGTCTGTAATCTGCTTTTGGCGGATGAAATCAACCGTACATCGACAAAAACCCAGTCGGCTCTTTTGGAAGTAATGGAGGAGGGACAAGTTACCGTGGACGGTGTTACCAGACTGCTCCCTATGCCGTTTGTCGTTATTGCCACACAAAATCCGGTTGGTTCCGCCGGAACGCAAATGCTGCCGGAATCACAGCTTGACCGTTTTATGGTTTGTCTGTCGATGGGATATCCCGCACTGGAAGAGGAAATGCGTCTGGTAAAGGAACGTCAGGCAGTCAACCCGATTGACCATGTATCTGAAATCGTATCCAAAAATGAAGTTCTCGCCATGCAGGAAACTATCAAAAAAATCCATGTGGATGACCGGGTTCTTAAATATCTTTCATTGATTGTAGAGGGCACACGGAATCATTCGATGCTGTCCTTGGGAGCAAGTCCCAGAGGCACTCTGGCGCTGAT
>DBDL01000027.1:8302-12410 GCA_002293545.1 Lachnoclostridium sp. UBA933
ACGTATGAGCCATGTTACAAGCAATGAAATCGTAGACGAAATTATGAAAAGCATACCAGCTCCCAAAATACGGCAGCTTACTTAATATATACCGGTATATCTTCTTCCAAATACTTGGGGCAATTGCGCGGCAGACGGAAATTCAGCTAAGTGACCGGTTCGGGTATTTCGGGGACGGTGCACTGGATTTCGGAAGGTTGGAATTCAAATGGGTTTGGGATTTATCTTATACTTTTTACTGACGGTACTGTGTCTGCTTATGTCGATTCTCTATATAGAATACAGTGCCGTGCAAATACTTATGATTCTCCTTATTCTCCCGTTTTTTATGGCGGCGGTCGTTTTTTTTCTGCGGAGAAATATTTTTGTCATTGTGGAGGGCAAGTATCCGGTATACGAAATGAAATCACTGGGGGAATCGGCAAAGATTATTATCAAGCTTAAAATAAAAAACAATTCCTCTTTTTTGCCTCTGTCAAAGGGGATTGTCTTTATAACTTATAAAAATACCTTTTCGGGCGAAAAGGGAAATAAAAAATTATACTTTAGTGTAGACTCAGGATTACGCACGGAAAAGGAATATCAAATCGTTATAAGGCACTGCGGCGGGCTGGAAATCTCTATAAAAAAAATAAAAATCTATGATTATTTCCGGCTNNAAACTGAAAAACAGTAAACTCGTTGAAAATATCGTGATTATTCCTCCGCTGAAAGAGGTCTTTATTGATGAAACTTTCCTGTTCAACGAAAGCAATGAAGACAGTGACCGTTATTCTCCCTATAAGAAAGGTGACGACCCTTCTGAAATTTTTGGAATACGACAGTTTAAGGAGGGCGACAGACCCCAGCAGATCCACTGGAAACTCAGCTCAAAAAACAGCGAATTGATGGTAAAAGAATACAGCCTTCCTCTTGCAAAAGAGATCAGTGTTTTTATTGACTTTTATGTAAATCCGGCAGATTCTCATCCGTTCCGGCAAATTGACCTGCTGATTCAGGGGATATACTCCTATGCCATGGCATTGCTGGAAATGGATGTTCCCTCTAAACTGATCTGGTATGACAACCGGAACGGTTTAATCAAGACCCAGATGATATCAAATGAAGACGGTTTGATGTGGGCATTCCGCGAAATGTTCCAAAGCAAAATAACACATGACGATGAAGAATTTATCGCGGCTTACGTAAAATGGGGAATGGGGAAACCAATGGAAACCGGACTGTATCTTACGGTTGGTGACGCCGGTAAGGTAGCCGGTGAAAGCTTCGGTGTCCGCCGCCTTAAAGTGATTCGCGTAAACCAGAAAGAGGGTATTGATGAATTATAACAGATTTTTTATTTTTCTCGCCAAAGCCAGTCAGGTACTCTTATTGTTTTTAGGAGTCTATTCGTGCCTGATGTGCGCAACCGTGCGTTTAAATATCTTATTGGATAAAGGGATGGTATTCGGGTTCCTTTTCCTGTTTGCCGCTGCGTTATGGTGGTTGTTCTATCTTATGAGAGAAGTCCCGCGGGGACATTGGATTGCCGTTTGCATCGGTATTTTTCTTCCGGTTATCTTTTCATTGCGGTTTGGTACGGTGTTATTGAAGGGAATGGCATATGTTGTAAATTCTATCTTAAAGCTTTCCATGATATACTATAATATAAAGTTTGAATTACTGACTTATCCGAGTAATACGGAACAGTACACCAATGCATACTCCGCTACTATTTTTACGATCGGACTTGGATTTCTTATCTTGCTGGTTCTCAGCATGACTTTTTATAAAAAACGCAGCATCGTGTATTATATGCTGCTGACGTTTCCGTTTTTTGTTTTCCCTTATTTTGTCGGGTATGTCGGTTTTTATACGGAAACTATTATTTATCTGACGACATTGGCAGCCGTTTTGGCAACCGGACAAGGGAAGCATAATTATATGTCCCAGCGGCTGAGGGATCGGATTTCCCTTTATGCGGCAGGGATTGTTCTCTTATGCACAATACTTGGTTTTTTCATTTATACTCCCGATAAATTTGAGAAAAATATAGAGAGTCACAAAGAAATCAAACGGGATTTTACCGCATTATCCCTTTTATCCGGCGAAGATTTAATGGAATGGATGAAAGCAAATTTCAGTGCCTCGGCAATTGATTACGGTTCCGTTGGAAATAAAGACCAAGTCGTCTATAACGGCACTAAGTTATTGGAAATCCGTCCGACCCTGATTACTGACTCCTCCTTGTATCTAAAAGGTTTTGTAGGGGATAAATATAAAGACGGACACTGGTATTCAAATAACCGGGAGGAGAGTTACCGGAAGGATTTGGAAGCATTGCGGAAAACAATCGGCGGAAGTCCCGAAATATGGCCGAAGACTTTGGAAGATGATCTTGCTATCCCACCGGAGAACGCGGTACGTTCGGATACCGGGTGGCTGCTTTCTGCCGAATCATGGTTTCTGAAAGGCTCCCTTTCCATCAAAAATATTGCCCTCGGCAGGGGGAAAACCGTAATCCCTTATTATCTCATGGAAGATGTTACCTATGACGAGGACGGAAATGTACAATATAAAGGCGGGATTCAATACACCACCGAATATTACTGCCGGCTTATCGACCGGTTTCATAGATATTATGCGGAACAACGCTCTTTTGAGCTATTGAATGAAAAGGAAAACGATATTAGTCAGCGGATACTCAATACCCAAAAATCAATCCTTGATTTTGTGAGCAAATACTACCTGGATATCCCCGATACGATAGAAAAAGACACGTTTTCTGATTTTGACACATGGTGCAAAAATCATTTTGTTGACGAAAAGTCCCATGCACGTATAAAAGTCAAAGCAGTTCAAAGCTATTTAACCTCTTCCGGCAAATTTGATTATACTTTGGCTCCGGGGAAAACCCCGGACGGCAAAGACAGCATTGACTATTTTATCAATGAACATAAAAAAGGTTACTGTGTTCATTTTGCATCGGCGGCTGTTTTATTACTCCGTCACCTTGGTGTTCCCGCCCGTTTTGTAGAAGGCGTTTTTATTGAAAATGAACGGTTGGTACGATACGTAAATAAAAAAGAATCTTATGTCGCCGTGCTGGATCAGGACGCTCATGCATGGGTCGAGGTATATATGAAAGATACCGGATTCATGCCGATTGATTTCACTCCGGGCAGAGCCGACGATTCCGACGACAATTTGGGACCCGTCGAACCGCAGTCTTCAATACCTCCGAAAACTCCCCCGACGCCGTCACCAAAGCCCGCCGGTGCGGCAACGCCGACGCCGGATCCCCTGTCACAGCCGTCGGATGATTACGAAGATATGGAGTTTGATGATATTGATACTACGGATTCCGCGGAAGACCGGGATAAAGGTCTTTTTGTCAAACCGTTTACCCGTTTATGGTTCTGGATGATATTGATCCTTATCGTAATCGGAATTCCGGTATGCATCCAGGGACAGTGGATACTTCGCCAAAGAATTTATTTCCGCTCCCTTCATAAGAAAAAACCAAGGGCACGCATCAGTGCTATGTATTTTCATATCAGACCGTTGCTTTCCGACTGCGGCATCGAATATAACGGAGAACCGCTTGATGAGTATACGAAAAAAATATGCAGCCGTCTTTCCCTTACGGAAGACCAAGTGAAACCTTTTACTTCAAGTTTAATGAAATCACAATTTGCGAAAGAAATAACCGGAGAAGAACTTGCGGAATTCAAAGCCGCATACAGAATCGTCCGCAGGAGAATGATAAGGAATGCCAGTCTTTTAAAACGTATCCTATATCGCTATATTTTTAATCAATAACGAAAGGGGTAATTATGAAGAGTAAATTAATATATCAGAACGGAGATTTCTATGAAACAATTAAACCTATACAATTCATTAACTAAAAAAACCGAAAAATTTATCCCGAACCACGAAGGAAAAGTCTCCATGTATACATGCGGCCCCACCGTATACCATTATGCCCACATTGGCAACCTGCGCTCTTATATTATGGAAGACGTTTTGGAAAAATATATCCGCTATGCCGGCTACAGCCTGACCCGTGTCATGAATATAACCGATGTCGGGCATTTAGCCAGTGACGGCGACACCGGCGACGACAAAA
>DBDL01000196.1 GCA_002293545.1 Lachnoclostridium sp. UBA933
CTTGCGGTTTTCGGCTGTCTTTTGGGCTATACCCGCATCAGCGAGGAAATGAAAAATCCCGATTTGGTTAAGTTAATAGAAGGTATCGGCTGCAAAGAAGGGCTTCCCGTAGTGGCAGATCCTGAAATTATGTCACCAAGGCAATTTATCGACAATGTGATTCAGGTTCGGCTTCCCAATCCTTTCATGCCTGATACGCCCCAGCGCATTGCCGCCGATACTTCCCTCAAGCTTCCTATCCGCTTCGGCGAAACAATCAAAGCCTACATGGCGAGCGGTACGCTGAAAACGGAAAATCTTACCTATATCCCTCTGGTGTTCGCCGGATGGATTCGTTATTTGCTGGGAATTGATGATGAAGGAAAGCCTTTTGAAGTAAGCCCCGATCCCTTGTATGAAAATCTTTCGGCTCATCTGAAAGGAATTTCCCTGGGACAAAAAGGTCCGTTTCATGCTCAACTTGAGCCGATTTTGTCAAACCCGGACATTTTCGGCGTAAACTTGTACGATGCCGGTCTTGGCGAACGAGTAGAATCTCTGTTTGAAAAAATGATTTCCGCCCCCGGCGCGGCTGCCGCAGCATTGAAGGAAATGGTTTGATAGGATTCACATTTGTTATATGATATAGTATTGTTATGTATAAGTATCAATTATTTGATTTGGAGCAGATACGGTTATGGGAAGCCGACAGTGACGATGAAGTATTTGAGGGAAGGAATGCACATTGTCACCGTGAATGCGAAATATATTATTTGATTGACGGCGAAGTGGAGCTAATTGTCGAAGGGCAAATATTTCTTCTTGCATCCGATAGTTTCCTGCTTATCCCTGCCAATTGTTTTCACCAGTGGAAACATTCTTCCGCTAAATTATACCACCGAATGAGCCTGCATTTTTTGCCGGAATTTATGAATAAAACAGAGCGAGAAGCTTTCGCTGATATATTTACCGAACCGCTGCATTTTTTGAATGGATCCCGGTATCATCTGAATTTTTATTGTCAGTCAATTGGGCAATGCAGTGAGATGGAATCTNNCAGAAAATAGCCGCTAAACATCGAGTAATCTCCTTTTTATCGCAGTTACAATTTTTACGTACTCAGTATTCTGCGAAACCTGTAATTTTGGATGAATGTATACAGCGAATTATTGTCTATATCAATGAGCATTTAAGAGAACATATTTGCCTTGACGAAATTGCGAAAGAATTTGCGGTCAGTAAAAATCATCTGAATTCCCGTTTTAACAATATCGTAGGAACAACCATAATGAAATATGTTGCGATAAAACGTCTTGAATTTGCTCGAAAAAAAATATTAGACGGTGTACGTATTGGAGAAGCCGCCTACATGGCTGGATTCGATGATTATACTACATTCTTCCGCGCATATAAATCATATTTTGGCAGTTCTCCTTCAGAAATGCGTATTTTACCCCCTCAATAATTTCCTGTATTGTTTTGACCGCCTTATCGGGATATTTGCAATGTTTTCGTTGTTTTTTACAATGGTCTTGTGAAAAACCCGATGGTACACTGTGTGTAGTATACATATTTCACATGGAGGAAACGATGAAAAAGAACATTTTGATACTGGCATTTCTGATGCTTCCAGCGTTGGTCTTTGCCGGAGCGGGGAAGGAAACATCTTCCGGTAACTATATGCGGCTTACCTGGTGGGGCAACACTGTACGCGATGAACAAACATTAAAAGTTGTGGAGTTGTTCAAAAGCGCGAATCCGGGCGTAGTGATAGATACCGAAACCACCGGCTGGGGCGGTTATTGGGAAAAAGTGAATACACAAGCAGCTACAGGTTCTATGGCGGACATTATGCAGCAGGATTACGCCTATATTGGGCAATGGGCCAACCGCAATCAACTGCTTGATTTAACGCCATATATCGATGATGGTACAATAAATGTTTCTGGAATTCCGGAATCTGTTCTCGCGAGCGGAAAAATTAACGGAAAGCTTTACGGCATTATTGCAGGGACCGGAGCTTGGTGCATCGTCTATGACCCGGCGGTTCTTCAAGAAGCGGGAATTCCGGCTATTGATTCAAAAACATGGACATTAAAAGATTTTGAAACTATTGCCGTAAGTATTTACGAAAAGACCGGCGTAAGAACACTGCCCTTTGATCCGGTAGATCCCATAAATGGTTTTGAAAACATGATACGCCAGAGCGGTTTTACCTTGTTTAGTGAAGACGGAAAAAAACTCGGTTTTACCGATACGGCAGTTCTAAAAGAATGCTGGGATGTACAATTGCGGCTTCTTGATAAGGGCGCCCTTATTCCGGCAAGTGAAGCTTTTGTTCAAGTCAGTATGGAAGAGGATTCGCTTTCCCAAGGGGATTCGTGGGTTAAGTACATTGGGAATACTCAAATTGGGGCAGCCGCAAACGCGGCGGGCAGGCCTTTGGATCTTTTGTTCTTTCCAAGAATTGAACAACACCGGCGGCCGGGTACATTCCTTAAACCTTCAATGTTTTTCTGTATAACGGCAAATGCGGAAAACCCGGATTTGGCGGCGAAATTCCTCAATTTCTTTATCAATGATCTGGGAGCAAACGACATTATTAGGGGAGAACGAGGCGTGCCCGCTTCAGGTCCAGTGCGAGATTTCCTTACTCCAAAATTGGATGATAATCAGAAAATCGCTTTTACACTTCTTTCTCAGGCTGCAGATTATTCCAGCCCCGCACCCGCGCCCGACCCCGGCGCTTCCGGTGAAGTTCGTGCTCTGTTCCGTGATACTACGGTTCAAGTTCTTAATAAAACAATTACATCTGACGAAGCTGTAAACCATTTTATGTCCAGGGCAAATGAAATTTTAGGTAGAAATTAAATTATGCGGAGAGAGACAAAGTGAATAAGAAACGAAAAAATGCCGCTCGTAAACAATTAATGGAAAATATTGCGGGGTTCGCTTTTATTAGTCCTTGGCTTATCGGTCTGCTTGCATTTACCGCCATTCCTCNNAACTCCAATATTTAATGGTTTAGACAATTTTAAACGGATGGTGGGGGACGATCTTTTCTGGAAATCGCTTTCAGTTACATTCTTTTATGCTTTTGTTTCCGTTCCCCTTCGTTTGGTTTTTGCGTTTTTCATTGCATTGTTATTTAAACGTGCTGCCGCAAGTATACGGATTTATCAAGCTGTGTATTACCTGCCCTCCATTGTAGGCGGCAGTATCGCAGTTGCCGTAATGTGGCGGCGGCTTTTTATGGCCGATGGTGCCCTTAACGCGGTGCTTCAATTAATCGGCATTGACAGCACGATAAGTTGGATAGGTATACCTGCAACGGCGATTTGGACACTTATCATTCTGGCGGTGTGGCAATTTGGTTCTTCAATGTTGATTTTTCTTGCCGGACTTCGTCAAATCCCATTAACCTATTATGAAGCGGCTCAAATCGACGGAGCCGGCAAATTCCGCCAATTTTTCAATGTAACGCTGCCGCAGATGACACCAATCATTTTCTTCAATTTAGTTATGCAACTTATTAACGGCTTTACGGTGTTCACTCAGGCCTTTGTGGTTNNTATTCACCCAGGCCTTTGTGGTTACCGGAGGAAGCGGCGATCCGCAGAATGCAACTCTTGTCTATGCCTTGTATTTATATCAACGGGCATTTAGGTATTTCGATATGGGTTACAGTTCTGCTATGGCTTGGGTTCTTGTACTGATTATTGGAATCTTTACCGGAGTCATCTTTAAGACATCCGATAAATGGGTATTTTATGAATCATAGGAGGGAGATAAAATGAATAATAAAACAAAACGCATAGTACAAAAAAATATTTCCGGTTCTGTGTTTCATATTTTTGTGATAATACTTGGTTTTTTTATGCTCTATCCCATTTTGTGGATGATCGCGAACTCTTTTAAAACCAATCAAGAAATCTTTAATAGTTTTTCATTAATACCTTCGCAATTAAATCTTGATAATTTTATTCGCGGCTGGAATTATAATAATACGATAACATTTTCAACTTTTTTCAAAAATTCATTTGTATATGTTGTTATTGCAACTGTTGGAGCAGTGTGCGCTTCCGCATCTGTTGCCTATGGATTTTCCCGTGTTCGATTTTGGGGCAGTTCGGTTTTATATGGAATTATGTTTTTGACTTTGATGCTGCCGTATCAGGTTATTATACTTCCTCAGTTTATTATTTTTCATAAATTGAATTGGATTAATACCTTGTTACCATTGATTGTCCCGCAGTTCGGAGGTCAGGCGTTCTTTATTTTCCTGATGGTACAATTTATTCGCGGACTTCCAAAGGAACTTGATGAATCGGCTATGATAGACGGATGCAACAAATTGTTAATTTTTATTCGTATTATTTTACCATTGATAAAACCGGCGTTGATTACTTCCGCTATATTCAGTTT
>DBDL01000181.1 GCA_002293545.1 Lachnoclostridium sp. UBA933
ATCAAACAGATATTTGTGTATTTCTGAAAGTCCCTTGAATGTTCCGATCTCAAAAGTATCAAGGAAACTTTGATCGAACAATTCGAGAGCTTTCTTCTTGCTTATTTTTTCTTCGGCGCGGGCAAGCTCCATCGAATCCGTAATGCCCAGTTTATTTTCTAAAACCACGATTACTCCTCCAGTCGACGGGATTATATACAAAAATTATTATATCAATTTTTGCACAGAGATACAAGATAAATAGTACATTTTTTGTTGCTTGGCATAAAGGAATAGAGAAGTGCAGAGATACCAATTTGCATGGCGTCTTTACATTTTTTTTATTCAATGTTACAATATGATAAGATATTACGAAGCTGCATTAACTACGATTATAAGGCGGAGGTGAAGCGGTTTGATAACAAATCAAATTCTGCAAAGTACCATTGACGGGATAAAGGGGATTACCCGTATCGACATTTGTGTGACCAATATGGAAGGAAATATTTTGGCAGCCACAATGAAAGAAGACAGCTCATATAAAGAGATGGTGGTGGATTTTGTCAGTTCTCCTGCCGACAGTCAGGCTATCAATGAATATCAGTTCTTTAAAGTATATGATAACAATCATTTGGAGCTGATTATACTCGTAAAGGGTGATTCCGATGATGTTTATATGATTGGGAAAATGGCGGCTTTCCAATTGCAGAATCTTTTGGTCGCCTATAAAGAACGATATGACAAAGATAATTTCATAAAAAATCTGCTTTTGGATAATTTATTGTTAGTGGATATTTATAACCGGGCAAAAAAACTGCGTGTCGAGATCAATGCCCGCAGAGTTGTTTTTATTATCGAAACCAATACCGAAAAGGATGCCAATGCGCTTGAGATTGTCCGCAGTCTGTTTGTCACCAAGGCAGGGGATTTTATTACGGCTGTGGATGAGAAAAATATTATACTGGTGCGGGAGCTTACAGATAAGGATTCCCATAAGGATTTGGAAAAAACTGCTTCGATTATCGTCGATATGCTGAATACGGAAGTAATGACAAAGGTTCATGTATCTTACGGGACAATTATTAATGAAATCAAAGAAGTTTCCCGTTCCTATAAAGAAGCGAAAATGGCAATGGATGTCGGAAAGATATTTTATTGCGAAAGAAAAGTTATGGCATATAGTAATTTGGGGATCGGGCGTTTGATTTATCAACTGCCTATGCCTTTGTGTAAAATGTATATAAGGGAGATATTCGGAACCTATTCACCGGAGGATTTTGATGATGAAATATTGGAAACCATTAATAAATTTTTTGAAAACAGCCTGAATGTATCCGAAACATCAAGACAATTATATATACACCGGAATACGTTGGTATACCGGATGGATAAATTGCAGAAAAGTACGGGTTTGGATATACGGGTCTTTGAAGATGCGATCACACTGCAAATTGCATTGATGGTAGTGAAATACATGGATTACTTGGAAAAAATCGACTATTGATACGATTCCTCATTCAACTTACCATGCCGATAGATGATTTTATAAAAAGCCAATAACCATTCTACAGAAGTAACCGTAAGAAATATCAGAGGAGTGAGCTTTCATGAGCGGACAGAAGAATGTGCCGATAATCGCATTGGATCATATATCAAAAAAGTATTCTACAGGAGTAGAAGCGTTAGAGGAAGTGACGCTTCGTATTGAAAAAGGTGAGTTTGTTTTTGTAGTCGGACAAAGCGGTTCCGGTAAATCAACATTGATTAAACTGCTGTTGAAAGAATTACAGCCCACGCAGGGCAGACTGTATATCGGCGGACGTCAGGTAACGAGATTACCGAGAAAGCAGGTTCCGAGATACCGGAGGAATATCGGGGTTGTCTTTCAGGATTTTCTCCTGCTGAAAGACCGGACCGTTTATGAAAATGTGGCATTTGCACAGCAGGTAATCGGGAAGAGTAAAAAAGAAACCGTAAAAAATGTAACCGATATACTAGTGACGGTTGGGTTGGCAGAAAAGCTGGATGTATATCCCGAACAGCTTTCCGGAGGGGAACAGCAGCGCGTGGCGATTGCCCGCGCATTAGTCAACCGTCCGACGATTTTGCTTGCGGATGAGCCGACTGGAAATTTAGACCCAGCCAATGCATGGGAAATTATGTCGTTATTGGATAAAGTGAATAAAAAAGGGACGACGGTTATTGTTGTGACGCACAATGAAGAGGCAGTAAACATTATGCAAAAAAGAGTCATTACACTGCAAAACGGAACGGTAATCAGTGATGAAAGCAAAAGCGGATATACACCCATGACTGGGAAAGCAAGAGGAAGTGTTCTATGAAGAAAATAAGCGTGTTTCTGTACAGTATCCGGCAGGGATTTAAAAATTTGAGGAAAAACCGTATGTTTACGGTGGCTTCTGTTGGCACGATTGCGGCATGTTTATTTTTATTCGGGCTTTTTTATTTTGTAGCGGGTAACTTTCAGCATATGATACGGAATATAGGAACTTCGGTCAGTATTACGGCATTTTTTGAGGAGGGTATTTCGGAGGAACAGATAGAAATCATCGGAAAGACCATCAGGGAACGCCCGGAAGTATCCGATGTCAGGTATATTTCCGCCGAAGAGGCATGGGAAAGGTTTCAGGAAGAAAGGTATGCCGATTCCCGGAAGCAGATTACGGATACATTCGGAGAGGACAATCCGCTGGCAGAGTCCGCTTCCTATGAAATCTATCTGAAAGATATATCACAGCAGGAAAGTCTGGTTGCCTATACAGAAAGCGTCGAAGGGATCCGTCAGGTAAACCGTTCGGATGAGATAGCGGAAAACCTGGCAAATATTAATAAATTGGTAGGCTATGTTTCCGGTTCTATTATATTGATATTATTTGTTGTTGCCATGTTTTTAATACGGACGTCCATTGCAACGGGGATTACTGTCCGAAAGACGGAAATCGGTATTATGAGATTGATCGGGGCATCGGACTATTTTATACGTGCGCCGTTCGTCGTCGAAGGGGTTCTGCTTGGAATGATCGGTGCGGTGATTCCGCTGGCGATTTTGTATTTTATTTATGAACGGGTAATTGAATATATTGCGGAAAGATTTGAATCGCTGACCGGGATATTGACATTTTTATCGACCGGACAAATTTTTTCAATGTTGATTCCTCTTTGTCTATCTCTGGGTATCGGCATTGGTTTTTTTGGCAGCTTTTTGACGGTTCGCAGACATTTACATGTGTAGAACGCGGAACAGAGGGCATTTTAAGTGTCAGACCTTCATAAAGGCACAAGTCCGGGATAATACATAGGAGGCGTTATGATGATAAGGCGTAAAAAAATAACCGTAATTGTTTTTATAGTGATTCTGTTTGGCGCGTCGGTATTGGGTTCCGTTCATGNNATGCGGCAACGGATTATGATCAGAAAATAGAGGACGCACAGAAGAAAAAAGAAGAACTCGACAGAAAGAAAAAGCAGCTGCAAAAGGAAATTGATGATCTGGAAAAGGATAAAAGCGATATCATCCGGTATATTAACAAGCTGGACGCTAAGATGAGTGATGTCACGAAATCATTAAACCAATTAAAAGAAAAAATCGCCGGCAAAGAAGCGGAATTGAAAAAAACAGAGCATGAATTGAAGATTGCGGAGCGGGAAGAAAAAATTCAGTATGATGCGATGAAAAAACGCATAAAGTATATGTATGAGAACGG
>DBDL01000078.1 GCA_002293545.1 Lachnoclostridium sp. UBA933
GTCAATTGCCGATTCCCGGAATTGACAGAAGTGTAATTGAAAACTTTTTTGCAAGTACAGAGGGGACGGCTGCGGGAACCGGACTGGGATTTTTGGATATTATGACGGGCGGTTCCTTTTCAAGAATGTCAATTTTTGCATTGAACATTACACCGTACATTACTTCCTCAATTATTATCCAGCTTCTTACGATTGCAATCCCTAAGCTAGAGGAAATGCAAAAAGAAGGTGAAGACGGACGTAAGAAAATGAATGAATACACCCGTTATCTGGCGATCGCTTTAGCCGTAGTCGAATCCGTAGCGTTGATTATCGGATTCGGAAACCAGCAATTATTAAAAGATGGCATCAGTGTAACCAATGTATTGGTTGCGACAATGGCATTAACGGCAGGCAGTGCGTTTTTGATGTGGTTAGGAGAACGGATTACGGTAAAAGGTGTCGGAAACGGTATATCCATCATACTTTTAATCAATATTGTTTCACGTATTCCGTCGGATTTAGTACAGCTTTATGATAAGTTTATCAGAGGTCAGGCGGTAACAAGTATGGTAATTGCAGGATTGATTATCCTTGCGGTGATTCTTGCCATGTTCGTATTTGTAATCATTCTGCAGGACGGAGAACGAAGAGTACCCGTACAGTATGCGAAGAAACTTCAGGGAAGAAAAATGGTAGGCGGTCAGTCCAGTCATATCCCGTTAAAGGTAAATACGGCCGGCGTTATCCCGATTATTTTTGCCAGTTCCATGATGTCCCTTCCGGTAATTATCGGTCAGTTTGCCGGAGTTACACCGGCTTCCGGACCGGACGCCACACTGATACAAAAGATTCTGAAAGTATGTAATCAAGCTGATTGGTGTAATTTTTCAAGCTGGGGAGAATTTAAGTATACCTTGGGATTGTTGATTTATATATTGCTGATTATATTCTTCGCTTATTTTTATACTTCCGTTACATTTAATCCGCTGGAGATTTCAAATAACATGAAAAAGCAAGGCGGTTTTGTCCCCGGAATCCGTCCCGGAAAACCGACGACCGACTATTTGAACGGGGTGTTGAATGCCATTATACTGATCGGTGCGGCGGGAATGACCATTATCTGTGTTGTGCCAATCTTCTTTTCGGGAGCATTCGGTGCGGATGTATCTTTCAGCGGAACATCGCTTATCATTGTGGTTGGTGTTATTATCGAAACATTAAAACAGATCGAATCTCAGTTACTCGTACGTCATTATAAAGGATTTTTGAGTGAGTAATCAAGCGAAAACGAATCTGGAAAGGATTTACTGCATGAAAATTGTAATGCTGGGTGCGCCGGGTGTCGGAAAAGGAACACAGGCAAAAAGAATATCAGAAAAGTTCGGGATACCCCATATCTCCACCGGAGATATATTCCGCGCCAATATAAAAGAGAATACGGAATTAGGGAAAAAGGCAAAGACCTATATTGATCAGGGACTTTTAGTACCGGATGAATTGACACTGGAACTGGTGATGGATCGGTTTATGCAGGACGATGCGGAAAACGGCTATATTCTGGATGGGTTTCCGAGAACGATTCCTCAAGCCGAGGCATTGGACGAAGCTTTAAGGAATACGGAAGATGATTTGGATTTTGCGGTCAATATCGTTCTCCCGGATGAAGAAATCATATCCCGGATGGCAGGAAGACGAGTTTGTATTACATGCGGAGGCACTTACAACGTAGATTTCAGACCGACAAAAAAAGAAGGGGTTTGTGATGCATGCGGAGGAGAAGTCATTCTTCGGGAAGATGACAAACCGGAAACAGTAAAAAAACGCCTGGATGTTTACCGTGAACAGACCCAGCCATTGATTCAGTTTTATGAGAAAGCCGGAATCCTTCATAATATTGACGGATTAATCGGTATGGAAAAGGTAACGGAAAAAATTGCCGGAATCTTAGGCGGGGAATAACTATGGCGGTAAAAATCAAATCTCCAAGAGAAATCAGTATTATGAGGGAAGCCGGAAAAATATTAGCGGAAGTGCATGATCAATTAAAGGATATCCTTGCACCGGGAATTTCCACTTGGGAAATTAACCGGAAGGGTGACGAACTGATCCGGAAGAAAAAGTGTATTCCATCGTTTTTAAACTATAATGATTACCCGGCATCCATATGCGTATCACTCAATGACGAAGTGGTTCATGCGATTCCCAGTAAGAAACACCGATTATTTGAAGGTGATGTTGTAAGTATAGATATTGGAGTGATTTATAATGGTTATCATTCGGATTCCGCCAGATCCTATGGAATCGGAAAGATAGATAAAGAAACAGAACGGCTGATTCGTATCACGAAAGAAAGTTTTTATAAGGGAATTGAGCACGCAAGAGCGGGGAATCATTTGCATGATATCTCCGCAGCGATTCAGGATTATGTAGAAGAAAACGGGTTTTCAGTCGTCAGGGATTTGGTTGGCCACGGAATCGGTCAGAGCCTGCATGAAGACCCACAGGTTCCCAATTTCAAGCAGACCGGCAGGGGGATGAAACTTAGACCGGGCATGACACTTGCCGTTGAGCCAATGGTGAATGCCGGAACGTGGGAAGTTTGGATTTTAGAAGATGATTGGACGGTTGTGACAAAGGACGGCGCAAATTCCGCCCACTATGAGAACACCATACTGATTACCGAAGGGGAACCGGAGTTATTGTCTATTAATGGAGGTAAATAATGTCGAAAGCAGACGTGATAGAAATTGAAGGAGTCGTTGTTGAAAAATTGCCGAATGCAATGTTTCAGGTTGAGTTGGAAAACGGTCACAGAGTATTGGCCCATATCAGCGGTAAATTAAGAATGCATTATATTCGGATATTACCCGGTGACAAAGTTACATTAGAGCTTTCCCCGTATGATTTAACAAAAGGACGAATCATTTGGCGGGACAAATAACTGCTTGCAATCCCAAAGTATTTATGTTATAGTTGTAAGCGGACTTTTTGAAAGGGGGTTATACTGTGAAAGTACGAGCATCAGTAAAACCAATGTGTGAAAAATGCAAAGTAATAAAAAGAAAGGGACGTGTCCGGATTATATGTGACAATCCCAAACACAAGCAAAGACAAGGCTAAGAATATAACTGAAAGCCGGAGAAACTCTTCGGTTATTCGTGTAAATATATAGTTCTTGCTTTCTGTGTTACAGTGTTGACCGGCAGTCGTTTCGGTTTGAGTTTAAAAGCACTGTGATATCGCAGCATATCGGATGTGTCTGTGATTTAAAGCGGCTAACAGCTTACAAAATTAAATGGAGGTGCAAAGAGTACATGGCACGTATTAGTGGTGTAGATTTACCGAGAGAAAAACGCATAGAGATAGGATTGACATACATCTATGGTATTGGACTTTCCAGTTCCAAGCGTATCCTTGCGGAAGCAAAAGTCAATCCGGATATCCGCTGCAAGGATTTATCAGATGAAGATGTATCAAAGCTTCGTGATGTCATTGACAATTCGCAAATGGTAGAAGGTGATTTGCGGAGAGAAATCGCAATGAATCTTAAAAGACTGCAAGAAATCGGATGCTATCGTGGCATTCGTCACAGAAAAGGACTTCCTGTCAGAGGTCAAAAAACGAAAACGAACGCTAGAACCAGAAAGGGTCCGAAGCGCAGAGTAGCCAACAAGAAAAAATAATTTCATAAGGAGGGTTTGTCAATGGCTAAAAAAGTTACAAAAAAAGTGACGAAAAAACGCGTAAAGAAAAATATAGACCGCGGGCAAGCACATATTCAGTCATCTTTTAATAATACAATCGTAACACTGACAGATTTACAAGGAAATGCTATTTCTTGGGCAAGTGCCGGCGGATTGGGATTCAGAGGTTCCAAAAAATCAACGCCTTATGCAGCTCAGATGGCAGCAGAAACAGCAGCAAAAGCGGCATTGCCGCATGGTTTAAAAACAGTAGAGGTTATGGTCAAGGGTCCCGGTTCAGGGAGAGAAGCGGCAATCCGTGCATTACAAAATTGCGGAATAGAGGTAACGAGCATTCAGGATGTAACGCCGGTTCCGCATAATGGCTGCAGACCGCCGAAGCGCAGAAGAGTATAGAATGCGAAATAAATATATTACGCAAATGTCTTTAAAAAGCATGACGGGTTTGAAAAAGCCAAACTCGCATAGCAAGATGAAAGAAAGCAGATTTTGAAGGAGGAAATAAAATGGCCAGAGATATGACGCCAGTTCTGAAGAGATGCCGTTCTCTTGATTTAGATCCTATTTTCATGGGAATTGATAAGAAGTCAAAACGAAATGCCAGAACCGGAAAGAAACTAAGCGAGTATGGTATGCAGTTAAAAGAAAAGCAAAAAGTTAAGTTTATATACGGAGTATTGGAAAAACCGTTCCGAAACTATTTTGAAAAAGCACAAAAATTGAAATACGGAACGACCGGTGAAAATCTTATGATTTTACTTGAGCTTCGTTTAGATAATGTTTTATACCGATTGGGGTATGGAAGAACAAGAAAAGAGTGCCGTCAGATCGTTGGTCACAAACACGTTTCTGTAAACGGCAAAACAGTCAGCATTCCGTCCTATAGTGTAAAGGCCGGTGATGTTATTGCAATCCGGGAAAAATATAAATCCGCACAGCGTTATAAGGATGTATTGGAAGTAACGGGCGGCAGGGCAGTTCCTGCATGGCTGGAAGCAGATCAGGAAAATCTTTCCGGAACAGTAAAGGAAATACCGAACCGGGAAGCGATTGACATTCCGGTAAACGAAGTATTGATTGTCGAGTTATATTCTAAGTAATTAAACCCAAAAGGAGGGTTCTGAAGTGTTTGAATTTGAAAAGCCTAGAATTGAAATCGCAGAAATTTCCGAAGATAAAAAATATGGACGTTTTATTGTAGAACCACTTGAGAGAGGATACGGAACTACTTTAGGAAATTCTTTAAGAAGAATTATGCTTTCATCATTGCCGGGTTCGTCGGTGAGTCAAATCAAGATTGATGGTATTGTTCATGAATTTAGTGCGATTCCCGGCGTAAAAGAGGACGTTACGGAAATCGTTATGAATATTAAGAGTCTGGCAATCCGGAATATCAGCGAAACAAACGAACCCAAGACCCTATATATTGATGCAAGAGGCGAAGGTAAAGTTACCGCGGCGGATATTCAGTGTGATTCCGATATTGAAATCATCAATTCGGATCAAGTCATTGCCACATTGAACGGCGGCATGGACTGCAAACTATATGTAGAAATGACTGTAACAAGAGGACGCGGTTATGTCGGAGCAGACAAGAACAAAACAGACAGCATGTCCATTGACACCATTCCGATTGATTCTATCTATACGCCGATCGAAAGGGTAAATATTGCCATTGAAAATACGCGTGTCGGGCAGATTACAGACTTTGATAAATTGACATTGGATGTATTCACAAACGGGACAATTGAGCCGGATGAGGCAGTAAGCTTAGCGGCAAAAGTGCTCAGCGAGCATTTGAACTCATTCATTGATTTATCCGAAAACGCAAAAACCGCAGAGGTTATGGTAGAACATGAAGATGATGAGAAAGAAAAAGTATTGGAAATGAATATTGATGAACTGGAATTATCTGTTCGTTCTTATAACTGCTTAAAAAGAGCAGGAATCAATACGGTAGAAGAGTTGACAAATAAAACTTCAGACGATATGATGAAAGTCCGTAATTTAGGACGCAAATCATTGGAAGAAGTATTAGCAAAATTGAAGGAACTTGGGTTGTCATTAAGTTCCGGAGATGAGTAAGGAGGCAAGCAAATGGCAGGCTATAGAAAACTTGGAAGAACTTCCAGTCAGAGAAAAGCATTGCTTAGAAATCAGGTGACGAATTTACTTTATCATGGTAAAATCATTACAACAGAAGCAAAAGCAAAAGAAATTCGTAAAATAGCAGAAAAAATGATTGCGGCAGCCGTCCGCGAAAAAGATAACTATGAAACGGTTACGGTCAAGGCAAAGGTTGCCCGTAAGGATAAAGACGGCAAGAGGGTAAAAGAAGTAGTTGACGGAAAAAAAGTAACCGTGTTTGACGAAGTGGACAGAGAAATCAAAAAAGACAATCCGTCCAGACTTCATACAAGGCGTCAGATGAATAAAATGCTTTATCGGATTAAGGAAGTACCCAGCGAGATTGCCGGCAGGAAAAAAGGTACAAAAGTAATTGACATTACCAACATTCTGTTTAATGACATCGCACCGAAGTATGCAGACCGTAAAGGCGGGTATACACGTATTGTAAAGATCGGTCAGCGTAAAGGCGACGCGGCAATGGAAGTTTTGATTGAATTGGTATAATATGTTCTCGGATGCTGTTTATAGTGTGTTTTATAGAGCAAGAATGATTGCGTTATATCAATGGTTTCACATGAGATTTGTATCAGGAGGACTGTAGACAGACATACTGTTTTGCAGTCCTTTATTGTATTATCCCCAAGAGATAAGGAGATAAAATTATGATAAAGGCAGAAAGCATTGTATATGAGTATATCCGGCGTGACCGTGACGATAATATCTTGTCGGTGGATAAAGCCTTAGACAACGTATCTTTCCATGTTTGCCCCGGTGAGTTTGCCGCTGTCTTAGGGCATAATGGTTCCGGGAAATCCACCTTGGCAAAACATATCAATGCCCTGTTATATCCGGGGGAAGGTATTGTTTGGATTAATGGAATGTCTACGGGCGATGCGAAACATCTATGGGAGATACGGCAAACGGCGGGTATGGTATTTCAAAATCCGGATAATCAATTGATTCATAATGTTGTCGAGGAGGATGTNNATGTAGGGTTTGGTCCGGAAAATCTTGGGCTTCCCGTAGAAAGAATTTGGAAGCGTACAGAGGATTCATTGAGAAAGGTCGGTATGTGGGAGTACCGCAAAAAGTCACCCAATCATTTGTCGGGAGGACAGAAGCAAAAGGTTGCGATTGCCGGTATTTTAGCAATGCGTCCGAAAATAATTGTATTAGACGAAGCTACGGCAATGTTAGACCCCATCGGCAGAAAAGAAGTTTTGACAGCAATCCGGGAGATGAATAAAAGGGAAAACATAACCGTGCTATGGATCACTCATCATATGGAAGAAGTTATTCAGGCAGATAAGATCATCATAATGAATCAAGGGAAAATTGAGATGCAGGGGACACCGAAACAGGTATTTTCACAAGTCGAAAGGCTTAGGGAGCTGCATTTAGATGTGCCGGAGATTACGTTGCTTGCCTATGAACTGAAAAAAGAGGGGCTGCCGATACCCGACGGAATATTGTCGGCGGACGAATTAGCGGATGTACTGTCCTATTTATGGAAGGTTTAAAAGGGGTAAAGATGGGAATTATCATTCATGAACTGGAGCACACATACGGAAAAGGCACGGTATTTGAAAAGACAGCGATTTCCGATATCAACATAAAAATAGACGACGGTGAACTGATTGGATTAATCGGGCATACCGGATCGGGAAAATCAACATTAATACAGCATCTGAACGGTTTGTTAAAAGCAACCTCCGGCACGGTATATTATAATGGGCAGGACATATACGACAGGGACTATTCTTTAAAGAAGCTGCGCACAAAAGTCGGTTTGGTATTTCATGACCCGGAACGCCAGTTATTTGAAGCAAGTGTTTTGGAGGATGTCCGGTTCGGGCCCAAAAACATGGGGATTGATAACCTGCATGTTGATTTGCGTGCATATGAAGCATTAAAGCAAGCAGGCATTGAAGAAAAATATCATGACGCTTCTCCGTTTGCACTTTCCGGCGGTCAAAAACGCCGTGTTGCGATTGCCGGAGTGCTGGCAATGGAGCCAAAGGTTTTGATCCTGGATGAACCGACGGCAGGATTAGACCCGAAAGGACGCGACGAAATATTAAGTCTGATCCATAAGCTGCATGATGAGAAAAAGATAACGGTAATCATTGCATCGCATAATATGGAAGAAATGGCAAGGCATGTCGGGCGGATCATCGTAATGAATCAAGGCAGAATTGCATTTGATGATTTACCGAAGAATGTATTTGCTCACGGCAGGGAGTTGGAGCAGATGGGACTGATGCCTCCCGAAATCACCCGCATTATCAAAAGACTAAAGAATTTGGGAATCCCCTTTGAGGGGACGGAAATTACGGTGGAAGAAGTGAAAAAACGAATTTTATCGGCCGCCGGAAACCTTAGGGAAAGGGGGTGATTCGTTATGCTGCGTGACATCACAATCGGACAATATTACCCGGCAAAATCTATTCTGCACAAATTAGACCCAAGAGCAAAGGTTATGATTACGCTGGCTTATTTGATTTCTCTTTTCTTATTTAAAAGTTTTCTTGGTTATGCCGTCGTAACCTTGTTCTTATTCGGTATGATTCGGATTTCACGTATTCCGTTCCGTTTTATCGTAAAAGGGCTGAGGACTGTTGTTATTTTACTTGTTTTCACCGCAGTATTTAATATACTTTGGACACCGGGGATTCCTGTTTTTGAATGGCGTTTTATCCGTATTTCCGAACAGGGCATACGGACGGGAATCTTTATGTCAATGCGGCTGATCTATTTGATATTGGGTTCTTCCCTGCTCACCCTTACGACCACTCCCAACCAGCTGACCGATGCCTTTGAGTCCTTAATGTCACCGTTAAAGGTCTTTAAAGTACCGGTACATGATTTTGCGATGATGATGTCTTTGGCGCTTCGTTTTATTCCCATCCTGATTGAAGAAGCAAACCGTATCATCAGTGCCCAAAGTGCCCGCGGTGCCGATTTTGAGGAAGGGAATCTTTTTAAACGCATGAGAGCGATGATTTCAATACTGGTTCCTCTTTTGGTTTCCGTCGCAAAACGTTCCGATGATTTGGCAATGGCAATGGAAGCCAGATGCTATCGCGGAGGGGATACAAGAACGAAAATGAAGCCGTTGAATTACCAGAGAGCAGATACTTTGGCATTTGGGGTTTGCGGGGTATATCTGGCGGTGCTGATTGTATTTAATCGGTTTGTTTGGTGAGCGGGTAACGTTTTACCGTACTTGTCATTTGAATAGGTATTTTTGTGCCGTAATTTTTGTGATTTACGGCATTTAATAAATCTTATAAATTCATCCATTAAGGACAGAAAAGTGTCCATTCTTTAAGCAATCTCATAGCTGATAATATACATATTTATGAAATTAAAATCACCTGATATGTGCAAAAATCGGACCTATCATTGATTGCTTCCTTATAATGTGAAATAATATATAATAGATACATTTTCAATGCGACAATGCATCTATATGAAATATTATACATCATGAAAGAGGGTGATGTCTATGCTTATATGAGAAAAGGAACTGTTAAAAAT
>DBDL01000089.1 GCA_002293545.1 Lachnoclostridium sp. UBA933
GTTTCACACGTTGAATTTGTGCTTGCGCACAAATGTCAAGTATACTATGCGCAAAAACATGTGCAAGAATGGGGATTAAAATGAATATGAGGTTTTTAAATGATCTGGATGAATATATCAGGGGAAAACAGTACCGGCTCGTGAATAATATAGTTATTTATGAAAAGGATGACTTAATATATAAACGATATTATAATCAATTCACGGAAGAGAGTTCCCATCCGCTGATGTCGGTTTGGAAAAGTATTTTATCGCTTACATGCGGGGTATGTATAGACAAAGGGCTGATAAAAAATGCGGATGAGCCAGTATATAAGTATCTGCCGCAATTTGCACAGAATATTGACTATTTGCACAAAATGATTACCGTCAGACATTTGCTTACGATGTCCTCCGGTATATATTTTCATGCCGGCAGACATTACAGTGTTCCGATGGGAGGGCAGTTGAAGCGTTCCCATGACTGGGTTTCACATATCGCCGATATTCAGGTTGCTGATTTGCCGGGAAGCCGATTTGTATATAAAGAATGGGATGTTATGCTGCTTTCCGCTGTGATCGGTAAAGTATGTGGCGGTATGGCTTGGGATATTGCAGAGGAGTATTTATACCGACCTCTTGGGATAAAGACGAGAAAATGGCTGGTTACAAAATGCGGAATTAATTATAATATAGATACCGATAATCAGGAGAGTGATGAACTGGCTGCCATGGATTTGATTAAGTTCGGATTACTGATGCAGCATGGCGGTAAATGGAATGGAAAAAGGATTGTATCAGAGGATTATGTAAAGGCGGCGGTTGCTCCGTCCGGTGCATATAAGGGTTATGGTTTCTTATGGTGGTTATCGGATAAAGGATTCCACGGACGGGGGTTCGGCGGACAGGAGCTGAATGTATATCCGGATAAAGGGATAACCGCAGTGGTTCAAGCGACTGCAACACCGCAGGGTAAAAGTTACGGAGATATTTGTGAGGGGATTATGGGTCAATGAGGATATCATATTTTATAAATCTAAAACTATCCGGTGTGCATTCTCGTATATAACTTATGAAGTAAGGGAGGCGCTGATGAACGATGAAAAATTAATCCGGTCTGTTCTGAATAAAAGTGACAGAGTCGCCGCGGATGAACTTGTCCGACGATATTATGATGAGATTTACCGTTATGCTTACCGCCAGTCAATCGGTCAGAACGACCCGAAAAACGCGGCATTGGATTTAACACAGGAAATCTTTATTTCCGTATTCCGGTCGCTTGCGACGTTTCATCCAAAGAAAGCGGGCTTTCGTACATGGCTGTATCGGGTTGCAAACAGTCGGATTATTGATTCCCGGCGCAGATTCCAGCCGTACGAGGTACAGATTGATGAAATGGATTTGGCAATGGAAACAGATATTACGGCGGACTTGCAGAATCGTGAGCTTCTGAAAAGGATAGAAAAATATATCAGTAGTTGTCCTTCGGAAATACAGCGGATTTTTCGGCTTCATCTTTACAATGATAAGACATTTGTACAGATATCCGGTATTTTGGGTTTACCGGAGGCAACGGTAAAATCAAAATTTTACCGGACGATTAAAAAGATTAAGGAGGTGTTTGGGGATGAATATTGAAATGCCGGATTCTGATGAACGGGAACGCAGTATTCAGTATATTCTTGATTCCGCTTTGCCGGAAAGAAGAACGATAACAGGTGAAATAAAGCGGCTGTATCGTACAGTAGGAATTAAAAATGCCTTTTCCGGTGTCGGGGACGCCGCCGTCGCCGCATTTCTGATTAGCTTTTTTATTATCTTTACGATTTTATTTTTAGTTGATCAAATTTTTTATGACTACAAAGTATATGCGTTCAATCTCGTTTTATTTATCTCCCCGATTCTTTATTTTCTCATGATGTCAATTATTTCATGGAAAGAACAGATGACAGGGACATGGGAGGTGTTGGCTGTCTGCCGATATAATATCAAATACGTTACGGCAATTCGCGTGATGACTGTGTCGGCACTGGGGATGATTTTTNNCCGCCGCAATCTTCCCGCTTGCCGGCGCGGCAAATTACCCGAACCTGATTGCGGTTGCTTTTAGTAACATGTTTCTGTACAGCGGTTTCATTTTATTTGTACTGTTTTTTTCGGAACATCCGCTGGGTTTGGTTGCGGCACAAGTCGTATGGCTGACAGGATGGGGAGGAGTCATGACTGTTTTCGGCATTTCGGAAACAGAAGCTTTCCTGTCAAATCTGCCTGTTTTATCCGGTTGTGTTTTGGCGTTTGTTTTATTTTTATTGTATCTCTTGGAACTGCGAGTGTTTATTATGCGGGCTACCCGCCGTATGGCAGCATACGATTAAGGAGAAAAATATGCTTTCAATTGACAACGTAACAAAAAATTATGGGAAGTTTGCGGTGCTTCAAAATGTCAGCCTTGACTTTGACAAAGGAATCTGTGCTTTTCTTGCACCAAACGGAGCAGGGAAGACCACATTGATTAAGATGCTGACTACCTTGATTTTTCCGACAAAAGGAGAAATTTTCTGGAATGGTACGGAAATCACTTCACTCGGTGAATCTTACCGTGATTTGCTCGGTTATTTGCCGCAGGAATTTGGTTACTATAAGGGATATACACCGAGGAAGTATCTTCAGTATCTTGCCGCGTTAAAAGGGGTGGAGAATGCGGAACGCCGTATTGACGAACTGCTGGAAGCAGTCGCATTGTCAGATGTGAAAGATAAAAAAATGCGTAAATTTTCGGGCGGTATGATTCAGCGTATAGGGATTGCGCAGGCTCTTTTAAACGACCCTCAAATCTTATTATTGGACGAACCGACTTCCGGACTGGATCCGAAAGAACGGGTGCGGCTGCGCAATATTATTTCCGGACTTGCGAAAGATCGTATCATTATTTTTTCCACACATATCGTATCGGATATTGAAACAATTGCCAATACGATCATTATGCTGAAAGATCATAGGGTTTTGTATGCCGGAGCACCGGCTAAGGTTACGGAAAAGATAAAAAACAAAACCTTTGAAATCCCCGTTGGCTCTAAACTTCCATCCGGTGCGGTTTATCTGTCAGAACGTATCAGTGAACGGGGTCCGGCAGTACGTTTGGTGTGGGATTCGGATACGGAAATACCGGAAAATGCGATCTCTGTTGAACCGGGGCTGGAGGACGCTTTTCTGTACATCTATCGTGACGATAAGGATTAAGATGGCGGGGAATATGGCTTTTTGTTTGGAAGAAAGGAGATTCTATCATGAAAATTTTTATCAATGAACTGAAAAAAATACTGCGCCCCTTACCGCTTTTGGTTTTAGCGCTGTTTTCCTTGGTTTATATCGTTGTTATCATTTATCCGGTTTCGTTAGAGCCTTTAACGAATTTATCCATAAGAAGTGACAACCTGTCACTGACCATAGATATGATTGATTTATGCGGTAAGACATGGGAACCGGAAGAAGTCGGGCCTGCGGCGAAAGAACTCTCCGACAGGTACATCAGAGAAACGGAATCGATTATCCGTGCGAATCCCCTTTTTTCCAAAGCAGGTGTTACTGACTTTGAAAGCTACAGAGCATTGGAGAGTAAGAACGACTATAGCCGTGTCAACCCGGCAGAAGCGAAAAACTACGATTTTCCGTCAGATTATCCGCCGTATGATCCCAATCAGGATTATACGCTGACTCCGGCTGAAGAAGAAATGATAAATCAAAGTTTTTTTTGGGATATCTCTCCCGCCATAAAGCATTATTTTCTAAATAATAATGTTATAAATGATTATCAAAGTATCCCAATCACCCAAAAAAATTATTATAATAAGGATTCTGATGAGTATGAGGGGATACCCGATTCCGGCAGGGAGCGTATCAGGGAAATTTATGAGGGAGGTGAAATACGTACGATTCTGTCGAGGTGGGGTGATGAGTATGTAAAAGGGATTTACCCTCTTTTAGCAATCATGATAATTATTTCGCTTTGTATTTTGCTTGCGCCGCTGGTTACAAGAGATCATATGAATCATATGACAAGTTTACAGTATTCCAGTAAAACCGGAAGAAAAACAATGAGAATACAGTTATGGGCAATGCTCTTCGCCGCATTTTTGGTTTCCGTAATTGAGATAACCGTTGTCTTTGGATTATTGATTAAGAGCGGGTGGTCGCATTTCCTTGATTCCGGGCTAAATGGTTTTAGTAAATGGACTTACAATTGGTTTCCGGGAAACTACAGGCAGTTTTTAATCGTGATTGCCGTCCTTATGATAACCGTTTCACTTGCAACGGCAATGCTTACTTTCCTGTTTTCCAAGATATGTAAGAATTATATCAGCTTATTGTTGTACATGATTCCGATGTCGGCACTATTGGCATTTGTTTGTTACCGGACGTTTCAGCATCCGTTTGCTATTACCGGTGATTATATGAGGTCATTGTATCAAATCATACCTATTCCATACATAGAAGCCTATATTTGCGGGGCGTTGCTGCTGATTGGTGTATTCGTTTCGGCTGTGGTATTAAAAGTACAGAAAAGGGAAGAAATCGGGTGATGGAGGGTGAAATGGTCCAATAAGTTATTTTGCCAATCTTGTGCTCACATATTTCTTGTCCAAGTTAAGCCGCACGGGAGTTTG
>DBDL01000109.1 GCA_002293545.1 Lachnoclostridium sp. UBA933
GTTTTTTGCACTTTGCACATGTTTTCAGTTTCATTTCAATAACACCTGTGCCATGATATAATTACTTCCGTTTATCTTTATATTCTGAAATTGAATATCTCCACGACACTTTCTTACTTGGTTCACAGCATTGTATAACCCAATTCCCCGGTGCTCTCCTTTTGTACTGAATCCTTCCTCTTTAAATTTAATAAGTTCTTCTATTTTAATTTCTTCATGTTGATTTGCTACTTTTATTACAATATCATCCTTTTGATAATGAATCGACAGATGTAGTTTTTCGTTTTGATTCCGTATAAGGATTGCTTCCATTGCATTATCTAAAAGAGTCCCTAAAATCTCAACTACATAAATATCCGGTATTTTTAAATCTTCCATTGAGCAATCAATTTTCGTATTTATGGAAATCTCTTTTTCCAATGCCTCATTGATTTTCTGATAAATAAGCGCCGTGACTGCCGGCATTCCCAATCTAATGGCCTCATTCGGCAGCTCGTATGTTTTTAACTTTCCGATATATTCTTTTTGATGTTTTACTAAGTCCTCATAACTGTTATATGTTTGGTGAAGATGGATAACACTGCTGAGATGGTTATCGAATTCATGCTGGCGGTGGCGGATTTGTGCAATCACTTCATTATATGATTCAAAATAATTCTTCCGAATTCGGGCTTCGTATTTATACTGCTGCATTCTTAAGGTAAGCACCCATATCACCACGATACAAATAATAATCATTAAATAATCGCTGATTCCTAATCCCTCTCTATTTATTATCAATAATGTGCCTAAGATAATTAAACAGCTGATACATGCAACCACTCCGTAGAGCATATCCCGTTTGGAAAACCATCGTATAATCAAATAAAGCGGTATATTTCTTTCTATAATTATACATGTTGTAACAACGAATAATATTGTTATCAGTTTTGGGAACCAAAATTGATCATCCAACATAAAAACATTACTAACAACTACTACCGGAAGATGGCAAATCATCTCACAAACTACGATTAGTATCATAGTAAGAAATGCAATAAGAAAACTTTTTAATATCGTAATTTTATATGATATTTTAATATATACCGACAAAATCATCACATTTCCGATTGCAAATAAATTGAATGTCGTTTTCTTTTGTATTTGAGTAATTACTANNAATAAGCACGCCACTTTAATTTTTGATATCTTATCCTTATTCCCAAGCAAACTCTTTGCCAGAAAGACCTGCCCGAATATTTCACCCATTGCTGATACCATAGTAATCATTTTCTCACCTCACAATACCGGTTGTACTCTTGCTGAAAAACACTCTTCATCCTTGCGCCGATTTCAATCGAATCCTCACGTTTCTTCAACTGAATCATCCGGTTCGGAAAATCAACCGACTTAATATACTGCAAATTTACCGCAACGCCTTTTGTGGGTTCCAAAAATGTATTATCCCGAACCCGTTCCAAAAACTTTTTCAGCGGAAGATACGGGACATTAAATTCTTCTTTTGCTAAGTTGACTGTCAGCATCCGGCTCTTGTACCGGACATAAATGATTTCATCCACATAAACGGGATAGGATATTCCGTCAATCCGGAAACACGTCATTTCACGCTCCGGCTTTTTGTAATTCATCTGGTAAAGTAATTTTGTGACCATGCTTCTGACACGCTCTGCCGAAATCGGTTTTTCTATGTAGTCATAGCAGTGTATTTCGCGAAGTAATTTTCCTTCCAAACCGGATAATGTTGTGATAAATACGATATTGGCTGAGAAGTAGCGTGTATTTTCCCTGATATGTCTGGCAAATACGATTCCGGAATGATCATTTTTCTCTTTGGGTTCTAAAATGATATCCAGTAAAAATAAATCAATTTCATAATCCATCGCACATGTGTAGGCTTCATTCCTGTTTGAAAAATCATGGACAATGACGTCGCCGCAGGATTTCACAATCTTGACCAATGCTTTCCGGCTTATTTCGTTATCTTCTAAAATCAGTATTCTCTTTTTCACAGAATCACCTCTTTTATCTTTTCCTGTTGTTTTGTTCATCAATGTAAGATGATTTATCTTTTTATCTCCAATTATCTTCAAATTATTTTTGAAATTTTGATGTATATTGTCGTGAATACATTATATTCATGTATTTTTAACGCCACAAACTTTTTTATACAGTAATCAATATGGTTGATATCCATCCGATATTTATATTGACAACAAAACAATCCCTAACATAACTGCTGACAATATAAATCCCCGGATGATTCTTACACCCTCTTCAGGTAATCCCCGCTTCGGGTATCAATCTGTATGACGTCACCTTCATTCACAAAAATCGGAACAAATACCTGCGCACCGGTTTCTACCTGCGCGGGTTTTGTTACATTCGTAGCCGTATCCCCTTTTACGCCCGGCTCCGCTGAAACCACTTCCAAATCCACAAACATCGGCGGCTCTATATCAAAAACATTCCCTTTATAGGATAAAATTTTAACCATATCGTTTTCTTTTACAAATTTCAATGCATCGCCTATCGCTTCCGAATCCAGCGCAATTTGCTCAAAAGATTCCGTGTCCATGAAATGATACATTTCCCCGTCGGAATATAAATACTGCATGTCCTTTTTATCAATATGCGCCTTGGGGAATTTCTCGGTCGGACGAAATGTTTTTTCCACCGCTCCGCCGTTCATGATATTTTTTAATTTTGTACGGACAAATGCCGCACCTTTCCCCGGTTTTACATGCTGGAACTCAAGAATCTGATATACGGTTCCTTCGATTTCTAATGTGATTCCGTTCTTAAACTCTCCTGCTGCAATCATTATTACAATCCTCCTGTGACCATTTGCATTCTTTTATAGTTTATATGATATGATTCGATTTTTCAACCTTTTTATCAGAATATATTCTGATTCGGTGCTTTGCTCCCTCCGAACCGTTATGTCCGGATATATCTTACAATGTTCTCCGCAATGGATTCCGGCAGTTTTCCGTCCGTCGGAATGACAAGGTCTGCCGCCTCCTCATAATACGGTTTTCTTTTATCCATCAATACCGATATATAATCTTCATTCAAATTATCCTGTAACAACGGTCTTTCCCCGCTATTCTCCACACGCCCCAAAATCGTTGCCGGTTCCGCGGTTAATAAAACAATCGTCCCGATGGCACGAAGCTTCCGGATGTTGATTTCCCGAAGCACCATTCCGCCTCCACATGACACCACACAGGGAGAAATGTTTCCCAGACGGTCAATTGAATTGGTTTCCAGCTTCCGAAAAAACGGTTCTCCTTCCGATTCAAATATATCTCCAATGGAACGCCCCTCTGTCATTGTGATCAATTCGTCGGTATCAATCACATTCCGTCCGGTCAGCTTACCGATATGCTGCGATACCACAGTTTTTCCGACACCCATAAATCCAATCAGTATCACATGTTTTTTCCCATTATAAAACGGTTCCATCTTTTTTCTTAATTCCTTTACGGATACCTGCCCCGGCGCCGATGCCGTACCCAGCTTGCCGAACGATATGACGGAGCCGTAGAGTCCGCCGTACAAACGGCTTTCTTTTCCCAATTCTCCCATTGAGATCATAATAATCGGAAACTTCGGGATATCCTCTTTTATTTTTCCGGCAGCTTCCAGCAATACCTCTACATCTTCTTCCGATTGCGGCATAACCGCAATCTTTCCTATGGAAGCTCCCATCCTTTTCATCTCATGCATTTTGCGAACCAATTCCTCCGATTCCGGAGTGCAGTCAAAATTATGATACGAACCAATCGTTTTCATATTCATGCTTNNCCATATCTTTTATGGTTTTCATTTTATGAACCAGCTCGTCAGATTGCGGCGTGCGTTCAAAGTTATGATACGAACCGATTGTCTTCATGTTCATGTTTTTTGCGAGTTGAAATAATGATTCGATACTTTCGTCCTCACGAAAAACTTCAATGTCAATATAATCCGCTTTCCCCTGAGATATTACTTCGGATAATGCCTCGCGGTAGGAAATATCACCGGAAACCGGTCTGCCGCCCTCTGCTCCGGTTCTCAGGGTAAAAATCAATTCTGCGGCGCCCTCTTTCTCAATCAATATGTCATCTTTCAGTATCCGCAGTATCTCAAATATTTTTTCCATGCTGGACACTTCATCAAAATAATCTGCACGCCATTCCGCCAGTTCCACCTTATTCTTTTTGATTTCTTCCGCCTGATCCATAATCTCCTGTTTTGTTTTTNNACACATATTTTCGGTTTTTTCATCATATCTGCAATAACTCCTTTGTAGAATTTGTTAAATTCCTATTCCCCTCTTTTGTGATTACTACCAAATCCTCAATACGCACCCCAAAATCTCCTTCAATATAAATCCCCGGCTCCACTGTAATGACCATATTTTTCTTGAGTATTGTGTTTATTTTCGGAGAAAACCGAGGTTCTTCATGGATTTCCAGTCCCACACTATGACCCAGTCCATGACCGAACTGCTTGCCATATCCTTCTCTTTCAATCACGCCTCTTGCCAATGCGTCGATTTCACTGCATTGTACATTTGCCCGAATCCCTTTCAATGCCGCTTTTTGCGCTTTTCGGACGATATCGTATACCTTCCTCTGTTTTTCGCTTGCTTTTCCGACAAAAACGGTACGTGTCATATCCGAACAATAACCCGAAACTTTACACCCAAAATCTAGTATCAGTGTGTCCCCGTTTTTTAACGCCCGGTCGGTCGGCACGGCATGAGGCATTGCCGAATGGACACCGGATGCCACAATCGTATCAAAGCTAATCCCGTCCGCTCCGAATGCTCTCATATAAGATTCAAGCAGCAGGGCAATCTGCTTTTCCGTCATACCCGGCTTCATTACATGAATAATCTTTTGAAAAGCCTTATCTCCGATTGCTTCTGCCTTTGTGATTTTTTCTATTTCTTTCTTAGTTTTAATGCCTCTGATTCTATCCAAAGTATGTTCAAAAGAAATCCACGTGACATTTTGATATTCATTTTTCCATCGTTCAAATTCCGCTACGGTGATTTTATTGCTTTCAAATCCTATTTTGAGATTTTCTCCTGTTAAATATTGATTTAATATTTTAAATTTATTGCTTCCGGCATCCAGTATTTCAAACTCACCGCATTCGGCCTTTGCCGAAGTAACGTAGCGAAAATCGGTAATGACGACTCGGCACGACTCACTGACAAATACAGCTCCTTCACCGGTAAACCCGCTGAGATACCGCATATTCTCCCGGCTCGTTATTAAAAGACCATTATATTTTTTCTTTCTTAGCTTTTTTAAGACCTTATCAACCATTCTTTTTCCTTTTCCTCTTTCTGCTCTTCAAACGAAATTCCCTTAAAATCGGACGTTCAAACAATCGCTTTAAAACAATCTGGACTTCTTCTTTTTTGTTGATTGGCTTCACAAGTATATTTCTCATGCCGATTCTCTTTGCGCCGTACACATCTGTAAATATCTGGTCGCCGATAAAAACGGTGGTTTCCAGTTTCGTTCCCATAAGCTCCATTGCATAATAATAATTCTTTTTTGCCGGTTTGTGAGCATTAAATACGGTATGTACCCCAATCCTTTCATTAAACCGGCTTACACGCTTTTTCTTGTTGTTTGAAATCAGGCAGCACTCAAAACCCATTTTCTGCAATAATTCAAACAGGGCTTTTACCCGTCTGTCCGCATCGCCTCCGTGCTTTACCAATGTATTGTCAATGTCAAAAAGAATTCCCCGGTATCCTTCTTGATACAATGCCTTATAGTCAATATCATAGGTTGATTTAACATGTTCGTCCGGAAAAAAACACTCAAACATTTTGTTCGGCTCCTCCTAAAAGATATGTGATAAACTGCTCTGCGATCCGCCCCGAATATCCTCCGTTCCGTACACTCCAAGCATTGGCATTCGCCAACAGCGTTTCATTATCCAATGAAATTTCCGGATTGGCATCTGCCAGACCCAGAACAATTTGTTCGTACTCTTTTTTCAGCGGCTTTGCAAAATGAATCGTAACGCCGAACCGATCCGCTAAGGACAACTTTTCCTGCATCGTATCGGACTGATGAATCCCGTTTTCATGCCGCATATCCGACCGGTCGCTCCATGTTTCCTGTATAAAATGCCGGCGGTTGGATGTCGCATAAATCAAAACATTATCCGGTTTTTCCTCCAATCCGCCTTCAATGACTGCCTTTAAATATTTATATCCGGTTTCAAAATCCTCAAAGGATAAATCATCCATATAAATAATAAAGCGGTAATTACGATTCCTGATCTGCCGGATGAGCTCCGCTAAATCTTCAAATTGATGTTTATAAATTTCAATTAACCGGAGTCCCCGTTCATAATACTGATTGCAAATTGCTTTCACACATGTGGATTTTCCGGTTCCGCTATCTCCGAACAAAAGACAGTTATTGGCACGCCTGCCGCTTACAAAAGCTTCGGTATTTTCAAGAAGCTGTTTCTTCTGAATCCCATACCCAATCAACCGATCCAATGTAACGCTTCCGGCTGCCCCGACCGGCACAATCCAAATCCGGTCCTCTGCTTTATGAACCACCCGGAAAGCCTTGTTACATCCAAACTTCCCGACTCCGAACCGCACATAAAATCTTGTTATTATACGGAATAACTCTTCTCCGCCGGACGCTTTCGCCAGCTCCAAGGCAAGGGTGTTTATTTTGTCACTTACATTTTTATGATATGTGATCGTATTGTATGTGCTGTCATTTTTTACCATGACCTGATAATCGGCAATCATCTGAAAACATTTCACATTCATCTTTTGTTCCAACAATATAAAATCATAATTTAATATATTAAAAAATCGTTCCATATCGCTTTTTGCAATTTGACCGATCGTTCCTTCTGTGTATTCTTTCCGTTCCACCTGCAAGCTATATGGATTCTCATTCGTAACGAGCAGGTAAGCAATATAGCAATGCCACAAATTTCCCGAAAATCCGTATTCGGCAGACAGCTCCAAAAGACGGTAGATTTGTTTATAATATATTTTCAACCTGGTTTCTCTGTTTAAACTTTCCCACGGAACTAATTTTTCGTTATCCACTTTTTTTATTAATTTTGCGAGTGATAATAAAATGCAGTCTTCCTCTAAATTACCGTACACAATCAAATTTGACGTTTCTTTGTACATAACATTGATATCCTTTGGTTTTGATATTTTTTCATCCCCTTGTTATCATAGCACAAGATTGATTTCAGGTAAATACTCATTCCAATATTTTTCCGTCGTCCATAATCAAAATCCGGTCGCACATCATCTCCATGACCTCCCTGTCATGTGAAATAAACAAATAGGACAAATGAAAGCGCCTCTTGCACTGCTCCAACAAACGGCATATCTTGTCCTGAACCGATACATCAAGCGCCGATACCGGCTCATCCAAAATAAGGATTTCAGGATAGGTCATCAAGGCACAGGCAATTGCCACCCGCTGTCTTTGACCGCCGCTCAGCCGGTCCGCTTTTCGCTTTAAATGATCTTCGGTTAATCCAACCTCCTGAATCATTTCCGCCACTCTTTTTTTTCGTTCTTCTTTTTTTATTTTTTGGATCCTGAGCGGTTCTTCCAGAATCCATTCTACTGTTTTGGCGGGGTTCAAACTCCCGTAAGGGTCTTGAAATACCATGCCGATCCGGTTATGATACGTCCTGACCAATCCCCGTGAAGGCAGCAAACCGATGAGTGCCTGCGACAACGTGCTTTTTCCGCACCCGCTGTTCCCCATAATTCCCAATACTTCTCCCTCTTTCAGGGTAAAAGAAACCCGTTCAACGACTGTTTTCGTTCCATACGACACAGATAACTCCTCTGCTTCCAGGACTGTTTCTTTCCCTTTCGTCGTTTCTGCCCGCTTTTCTTTTGACGGAAGGGCTTTTAATAACTCTTTCGTATACGGACTCTGCGGATTGTGAAATACTTCTTTCGCATCCCCATTTTCAACAATCTTGCCGTTTTCCATCACAAGTACATAATCGCAAAATCGTCGGACTAAATTAATATCATGTGAAATCAATAATACCGCAACACCAAATTCTTGATTTAACTTTTGAATTACATCAAGAATTTGTTCCTGTATACTGCTGTCCAATGCCGTTGTCGGTTCATCCGCGATCAACAGCCGGGGTTTGCAGATCATAGCCATCGCAAGCATAACACGCTGTCTTTGCCCGCCGGACAGTTCATGCGGATATTTATGCAAAAACTCAGCCGTGTTATCCAATCCGACATGATGAAACATCTTCCGTATTCTCCTTAAGATTTCCTGTTTTGAAATATTCTCGTGAAGGATAAGGATTTCACTCACTTGCTTTTCTATTGTTAAAACAGGATTTAGCGATGTCATCGGCTCTTGAAATACGATAGAGATCTCTTTTCCCTTTATCGGCTTTCGCTCTTGTCCGTCAAAAATCATGGATTCCATCTCAATCCGCCCATTCTCTGGGAGAAGCCCCAATAATGACAGGGCTGTCATTGTTTTTCCGGAGCCGGATTCCCCAACAATTCCGACAATTTCCGCTTGCCTGACAAAAAAAGAAACACCGTCTACGATTCTGTTTTTCTGATCAAAAGCAACGGATAAATTTTTGATTTCTAAAACATTGGCTTTCAAGCTTTTCTCCTTCTTTCCAACAGATTATAACGATGCCGGTTTTCATATATTTTTCTTTCCAACCATACTGACCGCATAAATCAAAAATGCCATCACCAAACCCGGAATGACGGCTGCCCACGGTGTTAAAACCAAATACCCCGAAGATTCGGATATCATTCTGCCAAGACTTGCTTCCGGCGGCTGTACCCCCAAACCCAAAAAACTCATTCCGGCTTCTGCCAGCATTGCATTATTGAATCCGATAACCAAACAGGGAATCAATGTTGATTTCATGTTCGGCAGCATGTGACGAAATAGGACGGACATTGTTCCCGCACCCATAATCTTTGCGTTTCTTACATAATCAAGACTCCTCTGCTTCACAAAATCACTTCTCATCACCCTTGCAAAACTCGGAATAAACAAGACGCCCAGAACAATAATGATATTGAATTTACCCGTTCCGAATACCGCGACAAAAATCAATGCGAGCAGAATACTCGGAAATACCAAGATACTGTCATTAATACGCATGAAAACCTCGTCAAGCCAACCGCCCAGATAACCGGTTACGGCACCGATAATGGAACCGAATACGGCACCGATTGCCACGACTGCGGCACTGATTTGAATCGAAGTCGAAAGCCCCGCCATGACACGGCTTAGTATATCCCTTCCGAAATAATCATTTCCAAACGGATGGGAAAGACACGGAGCGGCATTTTTTAACGATAAATTCATTTCCTCCGGCGGATACGGCGTCCAAACCAAACCGACTATGGAGGTCACAAATAAAACAATCAATAGGCAAAACCAAATTTTCCTGCTCATACGGTTTCCTTTCTCCGGCTTATTGTTTCTTTCTCCTGCTCATACACTCTCCCCTTTTCTTCCTCCTGCTCCCGGTCTTTTGAGATTCACCCTCGTCCGGGGATCGATTTTATGATATAACAAGTCAACCGCCGTATTCGCAATCACTACAAATCCGGTCAGAAGCAGCGTAACTCCTTGTACAACAGGAAAATCCCGATTGGATATTGCCGTAACAAGCAGTCTTCCAATCCCCGGCACACTAAAAACCTGTTCAATCACAAGACTTCCGGCAATGACTTCAATCAAAATCAATGCCGAAAATGTTATGGTCGGAATCATTGCATTCTTCAATATATGCCGGTAAAAAACACGGTTTTCCGGACATCCCTTGCTATAGGCCGTCCTGACATAATCCTTCGCGGCTTCTTCTCTCACCGCTTCCGATAAAAACCGTATGATCATCGCACTCTTGGGCAAGGCAATCGCAGCGGCCGGAAACAACAGGTACCATAAACATGCCGCCAAATCATCCGATGGTGGAATAAATCCTCCCGGCTGAAACCAGCCAAGGGTAATCCCGAAAAAATATGTGATTAGGATTCCGAGAAAAAAAGGGGGAACCGACATGGTAATCTGTGTAATAAAATTTACCGCCGCCGTTCCCCAATAGGAAGCCGTATGTTTCTTTTTCCTGCGGCCGCAAAACACTCCCAAAGGATAAGAAACCAATACGATCATCAAAAAGGAACAGCCTGTCAATAATAGTGTTACGCCAAAGCGTCTGCCGATCAATTCCCTGACCGTTACATCCGTATACTGGAATGACCTTCCAAAATCCAGCCAAACGGCATTTTTCAGCCAATTGATATAACGAACCGGCAAGGGATCATTCAAACCCATCTCATTTCGCAATTTTTCCACCCGTTCCGGAGATGCGTTCGTACCAAGCTTCGACACGGATGCATCTCCGGGGAGTACGGAAAATGCCAAAAATGTAATCATTGATATCAACAGCAGTGTTCCTAATAATGCCGCAATCCTTTTCATACCATTGCCTCCCGTATTTGCGCCAAGATCTATCCGATAAACCCTACCTCCGATAAATCCTGCGCGGCAACCGGATAACAACGGTATCCGGTAAGTTTTTTGTTGACGGCAATCATATTTACCGGGTCTTGAATATATGCGGAAGCCGCATCATCGGTCAATATCTCCTGCATCCTAAAATAGTGTGCTGCTTTTTCGTCCTCGTCAACCGCACTTTTTGCTTTTTCAAACAATGTATCGTACTCCGTATTTTTATAATTCGTAAAGTTATTATCCGCCGTACTGACATTTCTCTCAAACCAGCTGCTTGGAGCCAATGTCCCGTCAATCGCGACAACCGAAGATTCAAACTTACGTCCCCGGTATACATCCGATACCCAGCTTGTAAATTCCATTTGCTTGATTTTGGTGCGAATGCCGGCTTCTTTCAGTTGTTCCGACAGAACCTCCGCCACCGATTGATGACCGGGATAGTTATCCGGAACAATAATCTCCAAATCAAAACCGTTTTCATAACCGGCTTCTTTTAACAGCGCTTTTGCCTTGGGGATATCCTTCCCATATACATTTTCCGTATTTTTATTATAATACTTTTTGATTCCCGGAAGCATATGTGTTTGAATGATATGACTTTTCCCGTTAAAAATAAAATCATTGATTTCCTGTCTGTCAATCGTGTAACAGATTGCCTGACGCACCCGGATATCCCGAAACGGTTCAAAGTCATTGTTTAAAAATAAACCATGTACATAATTTACGCTTCCTTCCACAATGTCATACTGCCCCTCAAGGGCTGCCGCTTGATCGGATGTCAGATACTGCAAAATATCAAGGCTGCCGCCCTGAAGCTCTGCAAAAGCGGTTTCTGCGCTCGTTATGACTTTAAATGTCACTTGATCCAAGTAAGGCAGCTTGGAATCACGATAACCGGTAAATTTTTCGGTTACTAATCTTTGTCCGGGTACAAATTCTTTAATTTGAAACGGACCGGTACCGATTGGTGTTTTTGCCGGGTCTTTATTGGATTTCGGCAATACTGCCAATGTCAGCTCCGCCAAAAACTCCGTATTTCCTTCTTTTAGTTTCACTTCTACCATATTTTCATTCAGGATATTTACTTTTTCTAAAATAGAAAAAGCGGACTCCAGCCCTTGGATATCCGCATAACGCTCGATAGAGTATTTAACATCATCTGCCGTAACCTTGCTTCCGTCATGGAACGTAAGTCCCGTACGAAGCGTAAAGGTATAGGTCTTTGCATCTTCGGAGATTTGAAAGCGTTCTGCAGCTGCCGGTTCCAATTCTCCTTCCGTAGTCGGTTTTACCAACCCTTCATAAATGTTAAATAATACTTCTCTAGTTCCTGCGTACACGGCGACGTGCGGGTCAAGACTATCCAGATCCTGTGAGATTCCCACTGTTACGGATCCTCCTGAAGTAATGGCAGAAGAATCGGGTTTCGCTGATTCTTCCACTGCCGTATTGTCTTTACATCCGGAAAGTACAATCAGCATAAGAAGAGAAACCATCAGCATGAATGAAATTCTTTTCATCTTCATTCTCCTTTTCTTCTATTAAATTTAGACTTGATAATAAGTCCTGTGAGTTATTGTATTATATCCTTGCCTAAAAAGCAAGTATTATAATAATTTTATTTTACAAAGCTTACCCATTATGCTATAATTGATGTAAGAATGATTTTGTCGAATCGAGGAAAACTTATTGGCACTCAATACAAAAGGGAAAAAGACATCATTAAAAGAAGACGCCCTTATATATGAGAAAAGAAAAGAAGATACGATATCGGGCAAACAGCGCTGGAAAACCCTTTCCGGCAAAGAACGTCTGACACAATTTAAGGATTATTATTTACCGGCCATTGTTGTTGTCGTATTTGCGGCAGGGATTGTCGGATATCTTTTCTACCACGATTTTATAACAAGAAAAGATATCATTTATCAGTGTGCGATTATAAATGATGTCATACCGGAAGATACACTGCGGACATTTTCAACCGATTACCTTTCCTTTACCGGACACGACAATGAAAAAGAAGCGGCGTCTTTTCATTTGTATTACAACAATCCGGAGCTTGCTTCCAAAGTGCATGCTTCTCCGTCAAATGACACCCAGCAAATTTCGGCATTTATCTTTGCCAATGAACTGGACAGTATGATTGCCGATTCGGAAACATTACAGGTTTATCATAAATCCAAACTGCTGATGGACTTGAGTCTTTATTTGACGGAAGAAGAACAAAAAAAACTGGAACCGTTCCTCTATTATCCTGAGAATAAAGCACAAAATCCGGACAAAAAACCTTTTGGAATAAAATTAAATAAGAGTTCAAAATATTTATCTTTATTTGTTCAAAGCAAACCATATACAAGCGACCCGATTATATCTGTTTTAATCAATTCAAAGAATAAGGATTTGACACATAAACTGATTACCTATCTATTCCCAGATATTTTTACTAACCCATAAAGGAGGCGCCGTTATGCTGCAAAACCAAAGAAAAACGATTGCTGTTATGATTTGTGATATTATGTACGATTACCAAGACCGGCTGATCCGGGCAATTTCTGCAAGAGCGAATGAATTGGGATATAATGTAGCGATTTTTGTATGTTTTTCGGATTATGGCGCAGACTCTGAAAATGCTTTGGGCGAGTGTAATATTGTCAATCTCCCGCCTTATGAAAATATTGACGCATTCATTATATGTGCCGATACCAGCTATGATACGCGTTATAAAACAATTCTCCAGCGCTCCCTTGAAAATTGTCATGTTCCGATTATAAGCATACGTCAGCCTCTTGAGAACAATTACAACATATTGATTAACAGTGAAGAAGCCATTGCCGAAGTTGTCAGCCATTTTGTTCATGTACACCATTTCACACGTATCGCTTTTATGTCGGGACCTGCAAAACATCCGGATTCCGTTGCCAGGCTTGAACAGTTTAAAAACTCCTTAAAAAATGAGGGAATTGAGTATCGTGATGATTATTTGTTTGTCGGGGATTTTTGGAAGGGTCAGGGGAAAAATGCCGCGGTTTATTATACGGAGCAGGTAGATGAAATACCGGAAGCAATCGTGTGTGCCAATGATTATATGGCAATTTCCCTATGTACGGCATTGATCCTAAAGGGTTACAATGTGCCTGGCGATATTGCCATCTCCGGGTATGATAATATTTTGGAAACTTCAAATAACATGCCTCCGATTACAACAATTGCCTTTTCCGTTTCGGAGCTTGGCATTACAGCCGTAAATATGCTGAATGATCTTTTGGCAGGCAGGGAACTTGAAAAAAATCTTTATGTAAAGTCAAAACTAATCACCCGCAACTCGTGCGGATGCGATATCTATGACATGAATACGATGATTGAAACAAGGGTGAAGCAAATCGCAGAGTATGAAAGAATTTTATTTAAAACCATGCGCAATACCTTTGCTTCTATCTCACTGCAAAGCTTAGATGATGCTTTAGGAATCGGACCTTATTTGAATCTGTTGGGTGAAGATAATTCCATGCGGAATCTGTTTATCTGTTTAGGCGAAGCAGAGGGAACCGTTTATCCGAAATATTACTCCTCTCATCTTGGCTATACAAAAGAATCCTTTTCCATCTACAGTTTTTTAGACCGAACGGAAATCAAAACCTCTGTCTTTCCGACTACCGATTTAATTCCGCCGGAGGGAAGGATTGATGATCCGGTTACCTATTTCTTCTTCCCGCTTCATCATTTGAACTATACCTTAGGTTACATTGCCGTCAGTTATTATGAAAATTATTGGGCGGACAAAACCATATGCAACTGGCTGTCGATGATCGGAAACTCTTTGGAACATGTTCGTATCCTCAACGATAATAACCGTCTGCTGTCGGAACTGAATGAATTGTCAATTTCTGATGTTATGACCGGGTTATTTAACCGGCGCGGATTTGAAAAATACTCAAACGAACAATTCCAGTCAAGCATCGAACAAAATCAGAAGGTAATGATTCTGGGAATTGATATGGATAATCTCAAAACCGTAAACGATCAATTCGGTCATGCTCACGGGGATTTAGCGCTGAAAGCGATTGCCGATGCGATGAAATATGCGGCGCTGAATAACGAAATATGTGCCAGAGTCGGCGGAGATGAGTTTAATGTGATTGGAATTAATTATGACGAAGAAAAAGCAAATACTTTCTTGGAACGTATGCATGAATCGTTACATTTATTCAATCAAAAGAATGAGCCGCTGAATAACTATGTTGTTGATTTCAGCTATGGTTATGTCATCACTACAAAAAAAGACCAAATGAGTCTGGAAGACTGTATGAATCTGAGCGATACAAGGCTTTATAAACAAAAACGTGCGAAAAAGGAACAATCAAAGAAATAACTTCAAACAGAGTGATTTCCCTGATCTGTTATTTTGCTGTTATAATATGATTCTTCTTTTTCGATGCTGTTTGTTCTCGGCACATCAATCTCAGGTACATTCCCGTCGTCATATTCATCTGTAATTGTTATATCAAATTCCGGATAATTCGTATCTTTTATTTCTTCCATAAAATCTTCACTCCCGCGCATATTTTACATGTCAAGGTTTATTTTTTCGTACAGGCAATTTTTACATTACCTGCGGATATATTTAACCTTATTATGGAGTAAAGATGATGTTATTATACAAATAGCGGATATATTTTCATTTCATATAAAATAATATCCCCAATGTATTCGGTCCGCAATGACTGGAAATCACTCCGCCTGCCCGCGTTATATGAATTTCCTTGAAATAATCCAAGCCTTTTAAATATTCCTCTATCATATCCAATATCTTCTGTTCACAACCTGAGTGGGTAATAAAAACCCGTTCCGGGCTTGCCTCAAGCATATCCGCCTCCAGGTCCTTCGCATACTTCATCAGGACATTCGGAAGATTGCCCCGATATTTTTTTCCTACCCCCATCGCCCCGTTTTTCACAATAATCATCGGCTTGAGCTTTAATGTGTTCGCCAACAGTGCCGTAACCGCCGAGCAGCGGCCTCCCCTTGATAAATAAACAAGCGTATCAATGATAAAGCTTGCCCTGACTTTTTCCCTGCTGCCGGTAAGTTCTGCCGTAATCTGTTCAGCCGGGATTCCCTGCTCCGCCATCTCTGCCGCTTTCAAGACCTGAAGACCGATTCCCGTTGATAAATTCATGGAATCAATCACATGTATCCTGTCATACTCCAATTCTTCGCCAAGCATTCTCAAAACATTACATGTCGAACTCATCTGCCCGGAAATCCCGATAAAAATAATATCTTTTTCTTCCTTTACAAACGGTTCGATTAGATGTATTGCATTCTCCAGTGTAATGGCTGCCGTCTTGGGTGTGGTTTTATTTTTATCCGCCCATGCAAAAATCTGCTCCGGCGTCACCTCTATCCCATCAAAATAACTTACATCATTCATAACAATACATAACGGAACGATTGAAATGTCGTATTTTTTAATTAACTCTTCTGATAAGTCACAGGTGCTGTCTGCCATAATTTTAATATTATGATTCATTTGGTAAACGATATCCTTTCCAATCTCAGCATTCCTGTTTATTATATACCTAATCCGGTTTGTTCGCAATAAAATGTTTTGTATCGTTTTTCTATTTTGTTTTGTACCGCATTTCTCTTTAGTACGCAATCTTTTGCATATAACCCCAACTAAGTGTGTGTATTTGAAAAGAGGAAAAGAGTGTATCCCTATTTTTAGCCGAGCCATTTTCTCTTTGTTCATTGGCTATCTTTGCGGTATCGTATTTATCATTGTGTCAATTTTTTTTCAGATTTTTATATATTTACAATAAAAAAAGAGCAAGTGTTTTTTAACCTCACTCTTTTTTATTTTTTTAACTTTATATCTGTCATTTTACTTTATAATTCACAATCTTTCCAAAGTCCGGTTTCAGGGAAGCCCCGCCAACCAAACCTCCGTCGATATCATCCTGTGAAAATAGCTCCGCCGCCGAATCCGCCGTAACCGATCCGCCGTACTGGATACGAATTTCCTTTGCGGTTCCCGAATCATAAATTT
>DBDL01000170.1 GCA_002293545.1 Lachnoclostridium sp. UBA933
TTTCGGAGCTTCCGAAAAGGCAAACCGGAATGAGGACAGACTTGCCGAGACTTCCAACGAGCTCTACAGAATTTCAAAACCTGCTTCCGGTCTTCATAAAGGACAAACAGCTTCGGAAAACAGCGTCATGGCACACGAACGAAATATAACCGTAGCATTTATAAACATTTTATTGATCTTTTATTTAAGCACCTTCATTTGGTTCCGAATCATATAGTATCCCTTTTTGAAGTTAAAATTATAATGTATCTTTGCAAAGCAATATTTTAAATGATATATAAAGAATAATATATTTAATATGAACGATTTTCAAAAAGATATTTTACAGGGAATACCGGAAGAATTGCCACAGGTGCAAGTTTATGACACAATCGTAAGTCATGCTCCCAAACGGAAAGATATATTAAGCAGGGAAGAAAAAAAGTTGGCAATTTGCAATGCTCTGCGTTATTTTCCTGCAAAGCACCATAAAATATTAGCAAAAGAATTTGCCCGGGAATTGCATGATTATGGTCGAATTTATATGTACCGTTTTCGTCCGGCATATAGAATGTATGCCCGTCCGATTGAAGAATACCCTGCCAAAAGCCGTCAAGCTGCAGCAATTATGTTGATGATACAAAATAATCTGGATTATGCGGTGGCACAACATCCCCACGAATTGATTACTTATGGAGGAAATGGTGCTGTTTTTCAGAATTGGGCGCAATACCGCCTTACGATGAAATATCTGGCGGAAATGACCGATGAACAAACTCTGGTCATGTACAGCGGACATCCGATGGGGCTGTATCCGTCTCATGTAAATGCTCCCAGAGTTGTTGTTACCAATGGAATGATGATTCCCAATTATTCCAAGCCGGATGATTGGGAACGCTTCAATGCGTTGGGCGTAACCCAATACGGGCAGATGACGGCAGGTTCATATATGTATATTGGTCCGCAGGGAATTGTTCACGGGACAACGATTACCGTTTTGAATGCCGGACGCAAGATTGGGAAAGACGGTTTGGGCGGAAAATTGTTTGTTACTTCAGGATTAGGGGGAATGAGTGGTGCTCAACCCAAAGCAGGAAATATTGCAGGCTGCATATCTATTACGGCGGAAATAAATCCGGAGCCCGCTCAAAAACGCCACAGTCAAGGCTGGGTAGACGAAATGTATGATGATTTGCCCACATTGATGAGTCGTGTGGAACAAGCCCGTAAAAACAAGGAAGTTGTTTCATTTGCTTATCAGGGAAATATTGTAGACTTGTGGGAATATCTGGCAGAAAATAATATTGCTGTTGATTTGGGTTCCGACCAGACATCCTTGCATAATCCTTGGGCTGGTGGTTATTATCCGGCTTCGTTGTCATTTGAAGAATCCAAAACGATGATGGCGGAAAACCCGGATTTGTTTAAACAANNGGAAAGCCTTCGTCGCCATGTTGCAGCCATCAATAAATTAACGGCTAAAGGAATGTATTTCTTTGATTATGGAAATGCCTTTTTGTTGGAAGCAAGTCGTGCCGGTGCCGATATTATGAAAACGGATGGTTCGGGGTTCAAATATCCGTCGTATGTTCAGGATATTATGGGACCTATGTGTTTTGACTATGGCTTTGGACCTTTTCGTTGGGTATGTACTTCGGGAAAAGCGGAAGATTTGGATACAACCGATGAAATTGCCATGAAAACACTTGAACAGATGGCAAAGGAATCACCGCAGGAAATCCGGCAGCAAATGCACGATAATATCCAATGGATAAAGGGAGCAAAAGCCAATAAGTTGGTGGTTGGTTCGCAGGCTCGTATTTTGTATGCCGATGCCGAGGGACGGATAAAAATCGCGGCGGCTTTCAACAAGGCGATTGCAGAAGGACGTTTATCGGCTCCTGTAGTTTTGGGTCGCGACCATCACGATGTATCAGGAACGGATTCTCCATTCAGGGAAACATCCAATATTTATGATGGTTCTGCTTTTACAGCGGATATGGCGATACAGAATGTTATTGGTGATTCATTCCGCGGTGCAACCTGGGTAAGTATCCATAACGGTGGTGGCGTTGGCTGGGGAGAAGTTATTAACGGTGGCTTCGGAATGCTGTTAGATGGAAGTGAAGAATCGGATAAACGATTAAAAATGATGCTTTACTGGGATGTCAACAACGGTATTTCCCGCCGTAGCTGGGCACGAAATGAAGGTGCGATATTTGCTATTAAACGAGCGATGGAAGAAAACCCGAATCTGAAAGTTACGCTCCCAAATTTGGTAGAAGATGAGGTGCTGAAAGGATTGGTGTAAGTTTTTCACAACAAAGGAATATAAAATCGTAATCTGTTAATAGGGAAATCGCTCATGCGCGAAACAAGAAGAATATTAATAAAAGTGATAGGGAGATGATGTATTCCTTAATTCTTTTTCCTGTATATTGTTTTTGTTTTGTCTCCTTCTTTCTCAAAAGTTCCATGTTCAACGCCTTTTTTTAAGTCTCGACTGGCTGTTGCCGTTGAAATTTCCTTGAACATATTCATGTAATCTTTTCGGGTAAACTCAGTTCTTCCATGTAGCATAAAATAATTGATTCTGTTGATATCTTTCAAGGTACGACCATTGTAATCCAAGAGTTTTTCAAGAGATTGATCTATGATTTGAAGCATAAATTCAATAAATTGCGTTGATTTTCCTTGTTTATCACATTGAGATAGTATTGTATAATAGTCGTTTTTATTTTGATTGATCAATGTTTCAAAAGGCAAAAATTCAAAAACAGGATATTGCTCCATAAGGATTACGCTTTGCCATAATCTCCCCATTCTTCCGTTTCCAT
>DBDL01000163.1 GCA_002293545.1 Lachnoclostridium sp. UBA933
AATATGTTATTATAGATCCCCCGCCTCTAGGTTCGGTCATTGATTCGGCGGTCATAGCGCCGAAATGTGACGGTTCGATTTTGGTAATTGAAAACAATAAAATCAGCTACCGTTTCACACAAAAAGTTTTAAAGCAGTTAGAGAAAACCGGATGTAAAATCATCGGGAGCATATTAAATAAAGTAAACACCGAAAAAGATGCGTATTATAATGGTTACTATTATGGAAAATACTACGGAAAATATTATGGAAAATACTATGGTCAAAATTAAAAGCAGGTGATATTATGTATACGGGTGCACGCAGGGGCTGGCTTCGCTATATCGAATTTATGATTGCGGATTTATTCTGTATTGAATTGGCTTTTATATTGGGGTTTGTGCTGCGGCACGGAATGCTGAATCCATTTGGGACATTGATCTACAGCAGAATGGGAATCGCTTTGCTTATGGGTCAGATTATTGTCGGTTTTTTAAATGAAAGCTACCGGAATATTTTTCAAAGGGGTTATCTGGGTGAGTTAAAAGCAGTATTCTTACATTCTACGTATTGTTTAACCTTTATTTTTATCTATATGTTTGTGATGCAGATGACCGGATCGTATTCGCGTATTGTACTTGTATCCACGTGGTTTTACAGCATAGTATTTATCTATATGGAGAGAATATGCTGTAAGAAGCTGATGGACCGGTGGATGATCCGTCACGGAGAGATTCGTTCGGTCATGTTGATTTCACAAAAAAGTACCGTTAAGAACTGTTTGGAAGTCCTGGAGGCACACCGCTATGTAGCTTATAAAATCACGTCGATTGTTCTGATTGGTAAGGATGCCGTCGGTAAAGAGATAAAAGGGATACCGGTTGTGGCAACCGAACATAATATTACGGAGTACCTGAAAAATAATATCGTAGACGAAGCTTTTTTAAATCTTTACGAAGATACCGACCTGATTGAGGATTTGACCGGACAGTTTTTAGAAGCGGGGGTGACCGTACACAGAGTATTGGCAAAGCTGACGGAAACCTCCATTAAAGAACGGGTGGTTGAAAATTTCGGCGGATTCGTTGTCGTATCCACCAGTCTGAAGCTGGCAACCCCCCAGCAGGTACTGGTAAAACGAATCATAGACTTTTTCGGAAGCCTGTTCGGACTTCTTATTATGGTGATCGCCTTTGTTATTTTTGCCCCGATCATATTTATCCAGTCACCCGGTTCGGTATTTTTTTCACAGATACGGGTCGGAAAAGGCGGACGCCGGTTCAAGGTTTACAAGTTTCGGACGATGTATAAAGATGCGGAGGAAAGAAAAAAAGATTTGATGTCCCAAAATGAAATGCAGGGGCTGATGTTTAAAATAAAAGACGATCCCCGTATTATTCCTATCGGCAGATTTATGCGTAAAATGAGCATTGATGAGCTTCCGCAGATGTGGAATATACTAAAGGGGGATATGAGTCTTGTCGGAACAAGACCTCCGACGATTGACGAGTGGAGCCAGTATAAATTAAAGGATTTAAAGCGCCTCTCAATCAAACCGGGATTAACCGGTTTATGGCAGGTAAGCGGGAGAAGCGGGATTACGGATTTTGAAGAAGTGGTAGCATTGGATACAAAATATATAACGGAATGGTCTATTGGGCTGGATATTAAAATCATGCTGAAAACAGTTCAGGTGGTTATATTGCAAAAAGGTTCTGCTTGAACAATCGATATCAAATCAGGGGAGATGGAGTCAAAATGAAACGGAAGGGATTATCTTCAGAAAATCAAAAGGAAAGCAAAACCAGGAAAAAGTTCCGTGATTGGTTCCGGTGGCGGTACATCGCAGTATTGACCGGGGCATTATTACTCTTAACTTATCTTGGGGTTTCTGTTTACTACATGAATCATTTTTACAAAGGGACAATAATCAATCATGTCAATTGTTCAAACATGACGCCGGAGGAAGCAGATGCCAAAATCAAAGAGGTAGCCAAGACCTATGTATTGACATTGGAAGAACGGAATGATCTGACAGAACAAATCAAAGGCAGTGATTTTGATATGGTTTATGTGCTGAACGGGGATCTTCGTGATGTAAAAGGGAATCAGAACGGATTTTTATGGCCGTATTGTATCTTTGCCGATTCGGAAGAAACCGTGCCGTCCTCTATCGAGTTTGACGCAGGGAAATTTGATGACGTATTGAACGGACTGACCGGTATGCAAAAGGATTACATGAAAAAACCGGTCAATGCCAAAATTTCGGTTTATTTACCGGAGAGAAAGGCATATGAAATTGTTCCGGAGGACAACGGTTCGACGATTCTGAAAGAACGGTTTGCCGAAAAATGCAGAGAGGCGGTTCAATTTTTAAAACCGACCCTTTCCCTGGAACAGGAGGGCTGTTATAAAGAGGTGTCAATTAAAGCGGATAGTAAGGAATTAAAAAGGGTCTTAAAGACATTAAACCGTTATGTGAAAACAGAAATCACCTATCAGTTTGGTGAAAAAACCGAAGTGCTTGACGGGGATTTAATCCATCAGTTCCTTCGCCGCAAAAAAAACAGTAATCAAATAACGCTTTCGGATGGGTTTATTAAAGAGTATATTAAGAATTTAGCACGAAAATATGATACCTTTGGGAAAAGCCGTGAATTCAAAACAAACAGCGGAAAGCAAATTACAATAAGCGGCGGGGATTACGGCTGGTGGATGGATCAGGCGAAGGAATTCAAAGAATTAAAAAAACTGATTGAGCGCGGTAAAAAGAAGGAGAGAAAGCCGATTTATTTTCAAAAAGCCGTGGAATACGGAAAGCTTGATTACGGGAATACCTATGTGGAAATCAATCTGAACGCCCAGCATATGTATTTTTATAAGAATGGGAAAAAGGTTTTGGAAACCGATGTCGTTACCGGCAATCCCTCAAGAGGAAATGAAAGTCCTACCGGGATATTCGGTGTTATGTATAAAGAGCACGGTGCGGTTTTGCGGGGAGAGGATTATGAAACGCCGGTTGAATTCTGGATGCCGTTTTCCGGGGATGTCGGATTGCATGATGCGACCTGGCGCAGTTCTTTTGGCGGGAATATCTATCGGAGTAATGGTTCCCACGGCTGTATCAATATGCCGTATGCGAAAGCCAAGCAGTTATTCCAGATGATTGAGCAGGGAACGCCGGTGATCTGTTATTGATTCTTTTTAAGGAAGCTGTTTGGGCTTGGATTACCCTTCCAGCAGACGCCTGACGTCGATTAATCCCCATCCCTGCTTTTCATGGGGACGACCCAAATCTATCGCCGTATCTTTTAACCGGATTTTGACATCTAAATTTGTCATACCGGGGTATTTTGACAAGAGCAAAGCAATCGCACCGCTTACAATAGGGGTTGACATAGAGGTACCGCTTTTTTGCGTGTAGAAGTAGTAACGGTTCGGCAGGGAGCAGCTCGTGATATTGCTGCCGGGTGCGACGATGTCCGGTTTTTTGATACAGGCATGTGTCGGACCGGTTCCGGCACGCCGGGAGGCTTTGTCACTGGAACCGACCGTAATGATTTTCCGGCTGTTTCCGGGAGCGCCTATGCTTCCGGGTCCGGGTCCGCCGTTTCCGGCTGCGGCAACGACAATCAAGCCGGCGTCCCATAATTTTTCTACCTGCTTTACAAAGTGGGAATCTTCATCGAAATCATAACCCGATTCGCTGACCATTGAAATATTGACAATTCGTATGCCCAATCTGGATTTGTTAGAAAGAAGCCAATGGATACAGTTTTCAAAATCTTCGGTATAACCATCTCCCTGATGATTTAGTATTTTAACGACAGAAAGGTAAGATTCGGGGGCGATTCCTTTAAAACGTCCGTTTGAAGCGGCGCCGCTTCCGCATAATATACCCGCAACATGGGTTCCGTGCCCGTTGTCGTCATAAGGAAATTCTTTATGATAAATCGCATCATAAAAACCGATAATACGTCGGGAGGGTATTGTAAAATCAGGATGATTCGGTGTGATACCGGTATCCAGACAGGCAATGCCGATTCCCTGCCCCAAAAACCCCTGCGAATGTGCATATGGAAGATGTACGATTTGTGATATTCGGTTCATAATGGTTCCCCTTTTATGTTTGCTTTCCATTGTATCTGTCCGGATTTGATGTGCATTTGCTTACTAAATATATGCAGATAGGACGCTATATGTTATGAATAACATTGCACTTGTTTTTCAAGGTTTGATATCGTATAATAACATGTATATGAAAATAAATAATACTTTGACATAAAGATTGGAGAAACGATAAATGAATAAAAGCAGATGGATAATTTCAATGATAGTATTCTTTGTTTTGATGTTAGCCGCCGGTTGTGCAAACAACGGAGGAGATGAATATAATGCGGCTGTTACCGCCGTAAGAAAGGGTGATTATTCGGAAGCGGCGAAGCTGTTCGGGGTTGCGATCCGAAGAAATCGGGAGCAGCCGGAGTATTATATCAGTTATGGAACGGCTTTGATTCAAATGGAACGCTACGGAGAGGCATCCAGCAGTTATTTGAAAGCAATGGAGTTCAGTGAAGGAAAGGATGAAAATATAAAACGCTGTTACCGGGGGCTGGGGATTTCATATTATTTCCAAAAGAAATGGGATACAGCGGAGAGTTATTTGAAAAATGCGATCAATTTTGAAGAATTGCCGGAATTGAATATTGAATGCTACAGTTATTTAGGTGCGTTGAATGATGAAACCGGCGACGTAGAAGAAGCCTATGATGCCTATTGCAATGTTTTGAAAATAAAACCGGAAACATTTCCTGCCATTGTTGGGAAATATCGCGCTGAAGTTGATTTAAAAATGAAAAAAGAAGCAAAAGCCACGTTAAAGTCCGGCTTGGAAAATATTCCGGAAACGGCGGAGGATCAATATTTATATGCAATGCTTCAATTTTATGACGAAGATTATAAAGGAGCAAAGCAAGAACTGTTAAAAGCCGCCGAATCTTATAATGAAGCATATATTTTCCTTGGGCAGATTATGGTAACGGAAAATAAATACGATGATGCCATCAAGTATTTTGAAGCCTATATACAGCGAACGGGCGATGAAGAAAATTTAACCGTTTATACCATGCTGTCAAAATGCTATATTTCTAAATTTCAATATAAAGAAGCCTTGAAAAATGTAAAAAAAGGTCTGATGCTTCCGGGAAACGATGAAGAATTCCAAACGCTGCGCTACAATCCAGTTACGATCTATGAAAACATGGAAAAGTTTAAAAAAGCCTTATCGTATGCTACGGAATATTCCGGAATCTATCCGGAGGATGTGCGGTTTTCAGAGGCAAAGACGCGTATTGAGGGCAGAATGAAAATCAATGCCCAGAACAAGCCGAAAAACCGTCGGAACAGGAACAGGGGGTCTTCAAACAAAAACGATGATTCCGGACAGGAAAGAGAGGATTCGCCGGAATAAGAATCCAAGACAATGAAGATGTGATAAAATAAAGTAAGAATCCTCAGAAAAGAGGTGACAGATATGTCGGAAGTTCATATAATGGAAGAACAAAAAGAACGAGCAATACTTCTGGCTGTAGATACGGGCAGCGGGTATGACACAGAAGCCGGTCTGGAAGAACTGAAAGAGCTTGCGGATACTGCCGGTGCCGTAGTTGTCGGCAGAATCGTCCAAAATCGTGAAAAGGTGCATACGGCAACTTATGTCGGAAAAGGGAAAATAGAAGAAATCAAAGATTTGATTTTTGAAGAAGAAGCGGATACGGTTATTTGTGACGATGAGTTATCCCCGGCACAGATCGGAAATTTGGAACAGGAGCTGGAAGTGAAGGTGATTGACCGAACCGTTTTGATTTTGGATATTTTTGCTTCCAGGGCAAAGACAAGAGAGGGAAAGATTCAGGTAGAGCTTGCACAGCTTAAGTATCGTGCTTCGAGATTGGTTGGCTTGCGCAGGTCCTTATCGAGGCTTGGCGGAACCAGTGCCGGTATGGGAATCGGCAATAAGGGACCCGGTGAAAAGAAGCTGGAGCTTGACCGGAGAACCATCAACGAAAGAATTGCACATTTGAAATCGGAAATCAAAGATATTGTACGGGCAAGAGAAGTAATACACAGACAGCGTGAGAGAAATGCCGTGCTGGTCGCGGCAATTGTCGGATATACCAATGCCGGGAAATCTACGTTGTTAAACAATCTGACCGGGGCGGAAGTCATGGCGGAAGATAAGCTTTTTGCCACATTGGATACAACGACAAGGGAATATGAATACGAGAACGGGCAAAAGGTTTTATTTACCGATACCGTCGGATTTATTAATAAACTGCCGCATCATTTGATTGATGCTTTTCGCAGTACATTGGAAGAAGCCGGATATGCCGATATCATTTTGCATGTTGTTGATATCTCAAATCCGGATTGTGAACATCAGATGAAGGTGGTCTACGATACGCTGCATCGTTTGGAAATATTGGATAAACCGGTGATTACCGTATTTAACAAAATAGATAAAGCCGCTACGGAAGAAAATATATGGAAAGATGACAGGAGTGAGCGTACGGTTCATATTTCCGCAAAAGAAAAGAGGAATTTCGGCGGATTATGCTCGGTCATCGAGGAGGTGCTGAATCAAAGTATGATTTCTTTTGAAAAAACGTTCTCTTATCAGGAAGCAAATAAAATTCCATTTATCCGTAAGTATGGCAGATTACTGGAAGAGGATTACCGGGAGGACGGAATTTTTATAAAAGCGATGATTCCGCATCAGTTTATAGGGAAATTGGCAGGACGGAACAATGAATCATAGCAAAACAGGATACTGCGAACCCGAACAATCAAAACAGGAAATAAACAGAAACTAGAAAAACAGGAAAAGGAACAGCAACAATCAAAAACGGAACAAGCAATGATACTAAGAATGGAGAATATTATGCTAAATATCAAAACAACGAAAACAACAAACCCGAAACCGCTGCCGGAAGCGGATAATCCGCTGACATTCGGAACGATTTTTACGGATCATATGTTTATGATGAATTATGAAACAGGGAAAGGATGGTTTGATCCGCGTATTGTACCGTATCAGCCGCTGAATCTGGATCCGTCTACCATGGTATTTCATTATGCGCAGGAAGTATTCGAGGGATTGAAGGCATACAAAACAAAAGAGGGCGGAACTCTTTTATTCCGTCCGGAAAGAAACGCAAAGAGAGCAAATGATTCAAACCGCCGCGTTTGCATACCGGAAGTGCCGGAGAAAGATTTTATACAGGCAATCCGTGAGCTTGTAAAGCTTGACGAAAAATGGATACCGGAAAAGGAAGATACCTCTCTTTATATCCGTCCGTTTTTCATTGCAACCGATCCTTTTTTAGGAGTACGTCCGTCGCATACATATTTATTTATCATTATATTATCGCCGGTCGGTGCTTATTATCCCGAAGGGCTGAACCCGATTAAAATATGGGTTGAAGAAAAATATGTAAGAACAGTGAAAGGTGCGATCGGAGATTCAAAAGCCGGCGGGAATTATGAGGCATCTCTCCTGGCACAGGTAAAAGCAAAGGAAGAGGGGTATTCGCAAGTGTTATGGCTTGATGGAATCGACCGTAAGTATGTCGAAGAAGTCGGCGCTATGAATATTTTCTTTAAAATAAAAGGAAAAATCATCACACCGGAACTGTCCGGCAGCATACTGCCCGGAGTTACGAGGGATTCTGTAATCACTCTTTGCAAAGACTGGGGTTTGCCGGTAGAAGAAAGAAAGATATCGATCCTTGAAATTGCCGAAGCACAGGAAAAAGGAACATTGGAGGAAGTGTTCGGAACGGGTACGGCAGCGGTAATTTCACCGGTAGGATCATTGAAGTGGGAAAAAATGATCATTGAAGTGCAAGACGGGAAAATCGGTGATTTGAGCAAACGGTTGTACGATACCCTAACCGGAATCCAATTGGGAAGAGTAAAAGACGAGCATGGATGGACCGTGAAAGTCTGAGATAAAAGATTATTGGGATAAGCAAGAATAAACAAGAACTGCATATAATGTTTAGAGAGTAAAATGGAAGAGTGGTTACTATGAGAAAAACATTATATGTAGTTTTTGCATGTTGTCTAAGCTTGCTTATCATATATACACTGATTATCAATGTAAATGAAAAAAGTACGAGCAGAAGGACTTATGTCCCTACTGCTCAATTTTTGCTTAGAGTACAGGAAGAAAACCGTCAGGAACAATTGCACGGAGGAATCGGAGAGGAAACCGAAAAAACGGCATATCTGTCTTTTGACGACGGTCCGAGCGAAGTGACACCGGCTGTTTTGGATACGTTAAAGGAAAAGGAGGTAAAGGCTACCTTTTTCTTATTGGGCAATGAGATTACCCCGGAGAGAGAAGATATTGTGAAACGTGAGATGGCGGAAGGGCATACAATCGGAGTTCATACACAAACGCACAAAAGAAACATTTATGGCTCTTATGACAGTTTTTTTGAGGATTTTGACGCTGTCCAGGAAAGAATCAGGCAAGTTACCGGGGAAGAAGCAAAAGTGCACCGTTATCCTTGGGGAAGCACGACCGGTTTATTACGGCCTTTATTTCATCGGGTGACGGCGGAGCTGCAATCAAGGGGGGTACAGAGCTATGACTGGAATGCTTCCGGAGAGGATTCCCTGAGTGACGGAATCGGAGGGGCTCAGATCAAGGCAAATGTAAAAAAACATTACGGACTTTATAATGAACCGATTATTTTGCTCCATGATTCCAATGTCAATAAAAATACGGCATTGATTTTAGGGGAAATTATTGATATGCTAAGAGAGGATGGATATCAGTTTGATACTCTTGAAAACAGAGATCCTTATTTAACACCGGAAGAATGGAGAAAATAGAAAGGAGTGTAAAAGATGGAATATTGTAAAAAATGTGGAGCAGAGATCAAGACAGGCAGCAGGTTCTGTCCTGCTTGCGGAGAAGAGGTCGGGTATCGGAACGGAGAAACGGCTTCGGGGAACGGTATGGAAACATCACCTNNATCACCGGGGAAAGATGCGGAAGAAAATAAGGTGATGGCAATACTTTCGTACCTTCTTTTCTTTATACCTCTCCTGACAGGCGATTATAAAAAAAGTCCGTTTGTAAAATATCATGTGAATCAAGGAACGGTGTTATTTATTTTTGCAGTGATATTCGGCGTTGCCTATGCCATTATTACCAATATTATTATATCGTTATTTTTTTTCACCGGCGTATGGGTATTTTTCAATATCATTAATACGTTATTCGGACTTCTTTGGCTGCTTCCTACGGTCTTATGCATATTAGGAATCGTGAATGCCGCCACGGGGAAGAAAAAACCATTGCCGGTTATCGGAAAGTTTACCATTATAAAATAGACGAACAAATGCTGTCAAGTTTGCCATTAGGAGATTTGACTCCGAGGCAGGCACTTTGCCCCGGATGCGGACGGGAATGGTATTTTTCCTGTTCCATTGCGGAACGAAAAACCAACAATCCGTCCGGTTTCGTAATCCTTGCGGGAGTAAATTTGCCTGACCGTTCAGTAGAGTTCGGACATCCGGTTCAGCGAAAGATAAACAGCGGATATCTGATACCAAGTCCGAAAGTCAACGGCACCGGTCTGAGGCAGACAGAAAATTTTCTGAAAGTGAATTACGGCATCCTTTGTTTTTTTACCATAGTTCCCATCCGGCGAGGATTTGGGGATTTGTGTGTAAATAGTTGAAATTGCATTTAACCATAGCTGGCTCCGGCGGACTTTATCTCCGCCGGAGCCTTCGTTCAGTGTCGTTCCGGGCCATGAGGAAGGAGAACCGGAAACAGCACCCGCCGTATTGATATAGATAGAGTCGCCGTAATATTTACGCAGAATATGAATCGCAGGATACCCTGCGTCACCGAGTGATTTGGAACCCCATTTTGACAGCCAGTTCGGGCTTTTAATCAGATGACCGTCCGAGCATTGGGTAAATATCGGCTGTACGACAGCCGGACGCGAAAGATAGTTTGAAAAAATGGAATCCACTAAAAGGGAAATCCGTTCGTAGACAGTCATATGGGGCGTCCATTTTTGGTCATAGGCACCGGAGCCGGTAATGGTAAACAGATATCCTTTATTCCGGTACCATTCCGTATATATCCTGTTTAGCGTAAAAGACATAATGGCAAGTATATTTGCCTCAAGTGCGGCATTGGACCAAGTGGCATAGATTCCGCAGGAAGCGGCACTTTTTATATAATCACGGTATTTTATCTGATAATTCCTTGCCGAGCTGTCCGTAGGCGGTCCGTTATGGACAACAATGGTATCGGGGATAACGACGTTGGGCTGTCCGGCTTCCTCAAAAGCCGGAAAATGTTTTACTTCGTCTTCGGCAATTTTAGGCGGGTATTCACCGCAGAGAACATGTTTGGGGATGTTATAATACTCATCGGAATCCCGTTTTGATACCGGTGTCAGGGAAAGCTCATGAATTGCCGTTTCTTTTGCAAGGATTTGAGTACGGTTGATTGTGACAGAACGATAGCCGTCTGCGCGGATACGGAGATTATATTCGGAGTAGGGGCGTTCTGTACATGGCTCCATAGAATACTCGCAGGGAGGGGCACTTAATTCAACCGGTTCAATTCGGCCGTTGCAATCGGTAGTGGCTTCCGCTAAGATGAGGTCGGGACGGTCAGGCTCCGTAATGATTATCGTTGCATTTTCAATGGGACGTCCGGTTTGCTTTGAAATGGTATGTATACGTAAGCTTCCGTGTGATGCAGTGGAATGGGAAGACGGCAATGGCGTGACGGATGGTGAAATCATAGAAATACTCCATACAGGGATTTTATTATAGTATATGCAATGGGGATTAAAAGAAAACGTGTTTTTTTATAAATGCGAAACGGCGGGTTGTACTTTGTGAGGGGGATGAAAAGGTGTGATTATAAAAGTTTGAATATAGCAAATTCAAATGAAAAATTCTTATTTTAAAACACAATAATAATTTTGTCAGGGTTTCTGCAATGCCAACAGAAGAACTAAAAAAGAATTATTCAACAATTAAAAGATAGAAAGAATATTATTTCAACAAGGATTTTACTCAGATAAACAAATGAACATACAAACATATGTTAAATCTACCAAATATGCCAAATTATATTGAAAAATTGAACGAAATATG
>DBDL01000134.1:0-1087 GCA_002293545.1 Lachnoclostridium sp. UBA933
TACCGCCGGGAACAATAGTCACTTTCGGGAATCCGGCATACAAGAGTGCGGCACTACCGCAGCCCTAACGAAATATGATTGGGTTCCAGACCGGCATATCCCAGACCATAAGCCGCCACACATATGTCTTAAATAGTCAGTCACAATATAATAACGCCCCTCGTAACCCCCTTAGCAATACATCTGCTTATTGGACCTTTCCCCCACCCACCCCCCTTCCCAGCAAAAACCCTGCAAAATAAAAGTATTTCATAAATTTTAGAAAAAGAANNTATATGAAAAAGTGCTATGATGATAGTGAAACAGCGTTTCACAGGATTAAAATTCCATAGAAGCAGAGTTTTACAGTAATAAGCTAATCAAACATTTTTGGAGGGAGCATGAAAAACCAATTTACAAATAATGCGGAAACCGTATTGAATACGGCGACAAAGCTGGCAATAGAAATAGGGAGCATGGCAATCGGAACGGAGCATCTTTTATATGCCTTGCTTGCAACCCCTTGCATCGCATCAAAGATTTTGCTGGAAAATGGTTTAAAAAAAGAAAAATTACGTTTTGAGATTAATCAGCAAGTAAATGAAGAAGAAGGGGATACGATTCTTCTGGAGCAGTATGAAATGACACCCAAATTAGAGGATGTGATTACCCAAAGTGCATATGAAGCGGAGGAGTTTGATACAATGAAAATAGGAACGGAGCATCTTTTGATTGCGATGCTTCGGGACCCGGATTCGATTGCCGTCAGGTTAATCAATAATATCGGCGGAAACGTACAGAAGATTTTTATTGATACGCTTGTGGTACTCGGTGTGGATGCGGGAACGGCAAAGCATGAGTTTATGTCGACGAGAGGAAAAAACAAAAAGAAAAGCACGACCCCTATTTTAGACCAGTATGCCAAAGACTTAAATCAATATGCCAGAGAAAACAGATTGGATCCGGTACTGAACCGTGAAGATGAAATTTATAGTGTGATACAGATTTTGAGCCGCCGGACGAAAAACAACCCCTGTATGATCGGGGAACCCGGTGTCGGGAAAACAGCAATCGCAGAAGGACTGGCACAATTGATTGTAGAGGGGCA
>DBDL01000134.1:1122-6838 GCA_002293545.1 Lachnoclostridium sp. UBA933
GAATTTGAGGAACGCATCAAAAGAGCCATCCGTGAAACCATTGACGACGGAAATATTCTGCTTTTCATTGATGAAATTCATACGGTTGTCGGCGCGGGCGGAGCAGAGGGAGCGATTGACGCCTCCAATATTCTCAAGCCGTCTTTGGCACGTGCCGAGCTGCAGGTAATCGGAGCAACCACGAGAGAAGAATACCGTAAACACATTGAAAAGGATGCGGCACTGGAACGGCGCTTTCAGCCGGTTCAAATCAACGAGCCGTCCGATGTCCAAACAATCGGTATGTTAAAGGGATTGAGAAGCCGGTATGAAGAATATCATAATGTTAAAATCAGTGACGAAGCAATCGAAGCGGCAGTCAGTTTGTCCGTGCGTTATATCAGTGACCGTTTTCTGCCGGATAAGGCGATTGATTTAATTGATGAGGCGGCGGCAAAATACCGCTTGGAAAAAGTATTGAAAAAAGATATCCTGGTTGCCAAATTGGAGGAGGAACAGGAAGAACTTGCTGTCGGTAAGGAACAGGCAATTGTAAAGGGCGATTATAAAAAAGCACTCCAGATAAAAAAGGAACAGGAAAAAAATAAGGGGAAGCTGGCAAAAGCATTGGAAAAAGAGTTGGAAAAATCGAAAAGCGAAGACAATGTATTGGGTGTACATGAAATTGCGGGTATTGTGTCATCGTGGACAAAAATTCCGGTTCAGCGTATCACCGAAGAGGAAACGGAGCGTCTGCAAAGACTGGAACAAATCCTGCATAAACGTGTGGTCGGACAGGATGAAGCGGTGAGTGCCGTAGCAAAAGCGATCCGGCGCGGACGTGTCGGACTGAAAGACCCGAAACGCCCGATTGGCTCATTCCTCTTTCTCGGACCTACCGGAGTGGGGAAGACCGAACTCTCCAAAGCGTTGGCGGAGGCGGTATTCGGTTCGGAAAAAGATATTATCCGGGTAGATATGTCCGAGTATATGGAAAAGCAAAGCGTATCCAAAATGATTGGTTCGCCGCCGGGTTATGTCGGATATGAAGACGGCGGGCAGCTCAGCGAGAAGATACGCCAAAAACCGTACTCCGTATTATTGTTTGATGAAATCGAGAAAGCGCATCCCGATGTCTTTAATATGCTGCTGCAAATATTAGAGGACGGGCATATAACCGACGCCAAAGGCAGTACCGTGAGCTTTAAAAACACGATCATTATTATGACCTCCAATGCCGGGGCAAACCGGATTATTTCTCCCAAGACACTTGGCTTCGGTCATACAAATGATGTTGAGGAAGAATATAAAAAGATGAAAGCAGGGGTATTGGAAGAAGTCAAGCATATCTTTAAGCCTGAATTTATTAACCGGGTGGATGAAATGATTGTATTCCATGTATTATCAAAGGATAATGTTCATGAGATTGCTCAGATTATGGCGGAGCTTTTGGTGAAACGGGTAACAAAACAATTGGAAATTGAATTAGTCATTAAAGAGGATGTCATTGACCATGTTGCCAAAAAGGGATTTGATAAGGACTACGGAGCAAGACCGCTTCGGCGGACATTGCAGACAGAAGTAGAAGATGTCCTTGCGGAAGAAGTAATTAAAGGGAAAATACGGATTGGTGATAAAGCAGAAGTCTATATGAAAGAAGAAAAGGTAGTGATCGGTTAAAAAGTAGTAGAAATATGTTGTAAAATATTATATAATGAAAGCAAGAAACCAAGGAGGATTGTCGAATGGCTATCGTGGAGGATTTGATTTGCAGGGGGAAACAAAATTCCTTAAACTTCGGAAACTATCTGCTTAAAACAAAAACAAAAAAGGCGGATTTTGAGTTTGAAGGAGATTTGTACAAGGTAAAAACATTTAAAGAGATTACCAAGCTTGAAAAAAACGGCATGTTTTTATATGAATCCGTGCCGGGCAGTGCGGTAACAAGATTTAAAAGCAATGGGGTGAATGCGGAATTTATTTTGGAAAGCTTTGAAGATGTTTCTATAACGCTTGAGCTGGAGCCGGACTCGGATTATGAAGTCAATATCGGCGGAGAAGCAGCCGGAACGATGAAGACGAACCTGGCAGGGAAGTTGAATATCAGTGTGGAACTGGATGAGGGCGAAGAAAAAGAAGTGAAAATAAGAAAAAAATAAGTAAATACCAAGATCAGTCTGGAGTAAGATAGAGTGACAGACCAAGGAACGAATCAGACACGGACAGTTAATTGATGTCCGTGTTCTGTATTTTAACCGATAAGAAAGTCCCTGTGAAATACAGAACGCAGGATTCCGAATTTATGGGGAAGCAAGTATTACAGGAACGAGGTGCTATTTGGCGAAAAATACAACATTGTTTTTTTGCAGGGAATGCGGAGGGGAAACGAGCAAATGGCTCGGACAGTGTCCCCATTGCAAAGCATGGAATACGCTTGACGAAGTACCGGCACTCAAGACCGGAGGGAAAACAAGCCGGCGGAAGACCATATCACAGACGCCGGAGCATATAAATAATCTATCGGTGAAAGAAGACAGCAGAATTTCAACGGGTATCGAAGAAATGAATCGGGTTCTGGGCGGAGGAATTGTTATCGGTTCGCTGATTTTGGTAGGAGGGGACCCCGGTATCGGGAAATCAACCCTGTTGCTTCAGATGTGCAGGAATGTATCGGAAAAGGGAGAAAAGGTACTATACATATCCGGTGAGGAGTCGATGATACAGATTAAGCTGCGTGCGGAACGTATCGGGGATTTTAAAGGAGATTTAATGCTTCTGACCGAAACCAACCTTCTTCTTATCGAGCAGGCGATTGAAGAAACAGGCGCTAACATTGCGGTGATTGATTCGATACAGACGATGTATCATGAAATGTCGGATGCCGCGCCCGGAAGCGTAAGTCAGGTGAGAGAAGTAACCGGAACCCTGCTGCGGATTGCAAAAAGTAAGGGCATTACCATATTTATCGTAGGTCATGTTACCAAGGAGGGAAATGTTGCCGGTCCCAAAATGCTGGAACACATGGTTGACACCGTACTCTATTTTGAGGGGGACAACAGTGCCGCATACCGCCTTTTGCGCAGTGCAAAAAACCGATACGGTTCTACAAACGAAGTCGGCGTATTTGAGATGAAAGGAAACGGATTGGCGGAAGTTCCGAACCCCTCCGAGTATATGATGCAGGGAAAGCCGGAAAATGAATCCGGTTCGGTAGTCGCCTGTACGATTGAGGGGACAAGACCTTTTATGATTGAGGTTCAGGCGTTAGTCTGCCGGACGAATTTCAATCTGCCGAGGAGAACGGCGGCAGGAATGGATTATAACCGGGTCAATCTTTTAATGGCGGTGATCGAGAAACGTCTGGGGATACGATTATCTGACTGCGATGCCTATATCAATGTTGCCGGAGGGATGAAGATCAGTGAACCGGCATTGGATTTGGCTGTCGTTGCCGCAATATTATCCAGTCACCGCGGAAAAGTCATGGATGATCGAACCATTTTATTCGGAGAGGTCGGTTTGGTAGGTGAAGTCCGCGGAGTCAGTCAGGCGGAATTACGGGTACGCGAAGCAAAAAAACTGGGTTATATGACATGTATCTTACCGGAAGCAAATATCAAATCCATAGGGATTAAAGGGATTGACCGGATAGGGATTAAAAATATAAGAGAGCTTTTGAATCTTATGTAAGGAGGAAAATGAAATGCAAAAAGTAACGGAATGGTTTACCGCCGGGAAAAAAGCAATCATCAGTTGTATTTTAATTATCGGAGGGATCGGGTTGTCGTGCTTTGGTCCCAAAATGGGCTATATTGGAATGCTTGAATATTACTTGTATCTGCTGGGAACCATCGGACTGTCAAATATCCTTTTCTCAAAAATCTCAGACAGAAATATGAATTTTGTACTTCATCTGTCAGCCAGTACAGCGATTACAGCAGTTGTTATCAGCTTATTCAGCAATATGCTGGACACATGGACACAGGATACGACAATCATGATCGCACTGATTATTTTTGCACTGTTTTGGATTCTCCATATATACCTGATTCAAAAGACAGCAATGATAAAACGTCTGGTAATTAGCTTTTTCGGTGCATTTATGAACATACTGTTTATGGGGGGCGTGTTTTTTATCATTGCACTTCTGCGAATAGAATAACAAGGAGAAAAGAATGAGTATACTATTTATTGTGTTGGGTATTGCATGGTTCGGATATATTTTTTGGGTTTCAGGGATTATCGGGTGGTCGTTATTTTTGTATATACTCGGACCGGGGGTTTCACTCATATTGATTGCAATTGGCGTACTGTTTATATACCGCAGATTCCATCCTTTTCAAATACCAATGAAAATACTGCTGCCGGTTCTTATCATAGCGGGGATATTTGCCCTGATATTTGCGGCTGTAGAGGGAAAAATCATCTATTATGCGTATTCACAGCCGGAAGATAATGCAGGGTACATGATTGTTCTCGGAGCGAAAGTAAACGGGGAAGCACTTTCCGGCATGTTAAGAAAACGATTGGAAACAACGTATGAGTATGCCAAAGAGAATCCGGAAACACAGATTATCGTATCCGGCGGTCAGGGTCCGGGGGAGGACATATCGGAAGCAGAAGCAATGTCCCGTTATTTGATTGAAAAAGGGATTTCCCCCGAACGGATTATAAAGGAAGACCAATCTACAAGTACAAACGAGAACATACGGTTTAGTAAGGAATTTATTGATTCGGAGGATGCAGAAATAGTTGTTGTAACGAATGGGTTTCATATTTTGCGCGGGATAAAGATATGTGAAAAAAACGGGCTGACCAATGTTTCCGGTGCCGCCGCGCAGACTACGGCAGGATTTCATGTATACAGCTACATCAGGGAAGCAATTGCTTATATGAAAGATTATGTTTTTGGGAACATTTAAAAAGAAAGGGTAACGTATGGAAAGTAAGAAAGAAATAGCTATGGCTTATTTCCGGAAAGGATATAATTGCTCTCAAGCGGTACTTTTGGCTTATGCGGAGGATTATCATATCGACGAAGAAACGGCAGTGAAAATATCGGCGGGCTTCGGCGGNNTGTGCGGAGCCGTGACGGCGATGGTAATAATCGCCGGATTGGAAAACGGGACAGCCAATCCCAAAGATATTCCGGCGAGGAAGAGAAATTATGAATTGGTACGCGGATTATGCCGGCTTTTTAAAGAGAGGAACGGAAGTATTTATTGTCATGAGCTTTTAGGAGCGGAGCAAAGCGGAAGCAGGGAAACACGAGGAAAAAGCAGGGATTATTCCGCGGCTTCAGCGGAGCCGGAGGAGCGGACAAAAGAGTATTATAAAAGGCGTCCGTGTATTGATTTGGTCGGGGATGCGTGTACGATTATTGATAAGATGACTGACTCCGGGGAAAGAGAATAAAACAAGGAGAACGAAATTAAGAAAGACAGGTTTCGGAGAGAATAAGAAAATGGGTATTTAAGAAACTTGGCACCAGAGATATAAAAATAAATATAAAGAAGATGGAGTAGATGAGATGGTAGTAATTATCAAAAAAGATGCAAATGAAAACAGTATGGAAAATCTGATTACATGGCTGCAAAATCAGGGATTGCAGGTGAATGTAAACAAAGGGGAATTTCAAACGGTTTTAGGGCTGATTGGTGATACACAGCACCTGAACGAGGATCTTATTAGCGGTATGAGCATTGTCGAACGGGTGCAGCGTATCAGTGAGCCGTAT
>DBDL01000121.1 GCA_002293545.1 Lachnoclostridium sp. UBA933
GCACCGCCCGAAACTGCCGAGCCTGTATTTTTTGCCGCCGTATCCGGGGGTGCCGTATTCATTGGCGGTATGATAAAAGCATCTTCCTCCCATGCGGTTGTTATAATATATCCGCCCTGATTGTCGCCGGAAATATTATAAAATATATTTTCTGGTAGTTTTATGCTTTTTTCTTTTGTATAATAAATATTATACTGCGTATTTTTATATGCTATTGTAAGCGGAGATGCTGCCGTCGCATTGTTTTGTATAAAGGAAATATATTCCTCCATACATATTTCATGTTTATGAATATAGTAGGCATGAGGAAGACCGACATACCGAAAATGCCATGATTCCCCGGCAATTCCGGTAAGGGTCGTTTTGTCATCCGGATAACGTCTGATAAATCCATACTTATAGCAATTCCTGCGTATCCATTTTTCGTTATCGGTATTGGCAAAGCTGCTCATGGTTCCGTCACTGAATTGAATGCCCAAATCAACCGCAAGACCGGTATGATGCTCACTATACCCCGGTTTCGCCACATATTCCCTGGCGTGTTCTTTCCCATTCAGCTTGACGTCTTCTTCATATAATTCTTCTTGATATTCCCTTGTGCGATAACCGCTTAAAATCAACGTGGTATTATAGTCCGAATCTTTGTAAAGACGGTCTAACATCCGTTCCATCGGATAAATAATACGGGCGGCAAGGTAAACTTTTTTATCTTTCACCTGGAAATGATTTGATTTTTCCTCAAATACGTTCGCCAACTCCAGTTTATTTTCACTCTCTTTCGGATATCTGGTCTTAAAGTTGACCAAAATCAAATCCCCGTTATGCCTGTCCTCCTCCGAAAAGGATATCGTCTGCCCTTGGTTTCCGATATCCTCCGCAACATCTACCGGCTTTGCATTATATGTTTCGGTAGGCATTACAATAACAACAATAAACGCAATGAGTATTACGGCTGTAATGGAAATATACGTTTTCAGATTCATATCCAATCCCTTTCTGATAGTTATCTCCGCCGATTTGCCAGAAGTATAAGACGCAGCAATTGTAATGCCGTTACGATTACAGCGGCAACATAAGTCAATGCCGCGGCACGGAGTACCTTCTTCACAATCGTCTGTTCGTCGGTATCAAGAATCGAATTATGGTCCAGCGCAGCAAGTGCCCGTCCGGAGGCATTAAACTCAACCGGCAGGGTGATAATCTGGAATAAAAGGGCAAGGCTGAACAATATGATTCCCAAATAAACCAACTGCATAAAGCTGAAAATAAAACCGATGATGATAAGCGGAATTGATATTTTGGAGCCGATATTGGCAGCCGGTACAAGTGACGTACGGATACCAAGCGGCGAATACTGCTCGGCATGTTGAATCGCATGACCGCATTCATGTGCCGCGACTCCCACTGCCGAAATCGACTTTGAACCATATACCGATTCGGATAGATTGACGGTTTTGGTTCTCGGATCATAATGATCGGTAAAATCTCCGGGGGTTTTCTGAATCGTCACATCGGTAACACCGGCATTCCTTAATATCATCTCCGCCGCCTGTTCCGCCGTGTAATTGTTACGGTTGCGGGTATTTTTATACTTTTTAAAACTCCTGTGTACATTCATGGACGCAATAATACTGATAACCAGACCAACAATAATAAAAATATACGTTGGGTCAAACATATAATGATAGCTGTACGGATACATTTTTGCACCACCCTTTCTTTAAACTAAAAACATCTTTTGCATTGGTTTCTTTTGCAATTTTCAACTACTTTTCCCGTTTCGCACTGATAACAGATTTCATTCGTAAGCAATTCCCTGTCCTCATAAAAAAATTCATTCAGATTCCGTATCGTCACCTCGGCAATCTTTTCCAGTGCTTCTTCCGTTAAAAATGCCTGGTGTGAGGTTATAATGACATTCGGTCTTGACATCAGCAGGGACAGAACATCATCTTTTATAATCACCGAGGACATATCTTCAAAGAAAAATTCTTCTTCCTCCTCGTACACATCCAATCCGGCTCCCCTGACAATTTCATCGTTCAGCGCATCCAGCAGTGCCGAGCTGTCAATCAACGCGCCTCTCGACGTATTGATGATAAAAACGCCCTTCTTCATTTTTGCAAATGCCTCTTTATTCAGCAAATGCTTAGTTTGTTCCGTCAGCGGCGCATGAAGCGATATGATATCGCTTTTTTCAAACAGCTCCTCCAATTCCACATAACAAATATCCGACTCCTTCTGGGGATATAGGTCATAAGCAATAATATTCAGCCCAAAGCCCCGGCAAATATCAATAAATACCCTCCCTATCTTTCCGGTACCGATGACGCCGATTATCTTCCCGTGTAAATCCACTCCGGTAAATCCGACCAGGCTGAAATTAAAATCTCTGGTTCTATTATATGCTTTATGCGTTTTACGATTCAAGGTAAGCAGCAGTGCCATTGTGTGTTCCGCCACCGCATACGGCGAATACGCGGGGACACGGACAATATGGACCCGCCCGTACGCCGCTTTAAAATCCACATTACTGTAGCCTGCCGAACGCATGGCAATGATTTTTATATTTTCTTCAGCTAAGACGTCAATGGTTTCTTTTCCGACGTCGTCATTGACAAATGCGCAGACGGCATCGCAGCCTCTTGCAAGCCGTGCGGTATACGGATTCAGTTTTGTTTCCTGATAAAGAATTTCATAATCCGTATTTTTCTTGTCAAACCATACCGTATCATATGGCTTGGTATCATAAAATATTATTTTTTTCAAATTAATCCCCATTCTTGCGCACGTACTTTGCGCATAATATGCGCGAATTTGTGCGTAAGCGCAAATTCGCCGTGTGAAACGTATTTTGTTTCACACTAACCCCTCCCAACACTGAATGAAGTTATTATAACACGATTATCAAATATTTACCATAAAAACTATAAATGAATTACAAATTTTATTGCAAATACTCTGTTTTCACGATTCGGATGCCGATTTGAAAGGCTGCGATGACTGATGTACCGAATTATGATACCAAAATAAAAAATTCTTTCGTTTTATCCGGATTATTGGATTTCAGNNTTTCAGTCGTAAAATCACACCTGTTAGTACCATATATCCCTTTTTTTAATGTGCGTGATATACTGAGTTTGCAAGGGGGCAGTCAGACTCCTTCTACATCATACACACATGAATAAGTTTACAATGTCATTAACTTCGCCGTTAAGTTTTGTGCAAACTGGTAGAGGATTGCTCTCTTGTCATTGAAAATAACCGGAGGTATTCATGAAAAGTTTGGATTCTCTTTTTGAAAATGCACAAGCCGAGTGCCACTACAGTGATTATGATATTGCCAGGATACGCTATGTATTATCCGCTTTCTATCTGGAAGGAAGCAAAATACTCATACTTTTATGTATTTCTTTTCTGTTTGGCTATACCGCGGAGCTGATTGCGGCAGCACTTGTTCTTTTATCCATACGTACCCTATGCGGCGGACTTCATTTTCAGCATTACCTGTCATGTTTTGCATTTACAGTGGGATTTTTCACACTTGCGATTGGGCTTCCGTTATTGGTAAATTTGACATACCCGGTACGGATTATAACATTATTGCTATGCTTAGTCGCTTTGTTTTTGACTGGTCCGGTTCTGTCAGACAATCGTCCGGCATTGACCGGCAAAGAATTTCAAAGATTGAA
>DBDL01000010.1:0-2309 GCA_002293545.1 Lachnoclostridium sp. UBA933
AGAGTACATTTGTTATCATGGAGGATTTGCAAGAATACAGCGTAGTTTTGGATCCTAAAAAAGAAATTATTTACGGCGTTGTCGGCATTTCTGATCCCATTTCTTATATTCTGCCTGATGAGCCTGTTATGTTCAAAACTGTGCTAATACCATTCAAAGATAAAATAATCTGCGATGGGCTAGTCGCATACAATAATGCCGACAAATTTACATTCGATTACAACGGACCTTTCTATGAACAATACCGGGAATTGAGAAATGAATGCGGAGTGGTAACACAGATTGAATAAATACGTAATTTAGAATTTGTAGTTTCAGCCGTATTTTATGATAGCTATTCTCTTTCCCTCTACGTCAACTCGAACATTCCGGTATATAATTCAAAATAATGACCTTTCAGTTTCATGAGTTCGTCATGATTCCCTTGTTCGATAATCCGGCCTTGTTCAAGGACGACAATGCTGTCGGAGTTGCGGACGGTGGAAAGCCGGTGAGCTATGACGAAGACCGTTCTTCCCTGCATCAGGCTGTTCATGCCTTTTTCGATTAACGCTTCAGTTCTCGTGTCGATGGAACTTGTGGCTTCGTCAAGGACGAGGACCGGAGGATTCGCAACCGCCGCGCGCGCGATTGCGAGAAGCTGTCTCTGTCCCTGACTCAAGTTGCTTCCGTCGGAAACGAGCATTGTATCATAGCCTTTGGGAAGATGACTGATAAAGGTATCCGCGTTGGCGAGTTTCGCGGCGGCGATGACTTCTTCGTCGGAAGCGTTAAGTCTTCCGTAACGAATATTGTCCGCTATAGTTCCGGTAAAAAGATGCGTATCCTGCAGTACCATCGAAAGTGAATGACGGAGCGCGGATTTTTTTATTTTGTTAATATTGATTCCGTCATAACGGATTTTTCCGTCGGGCACATCATAAAAACGATTGAGCAAATTGGTGATTGTGGTTTTTCCGGCTCCGGTGGAACCTACGAGGGCGATTTTTTGTCCGGGCTTTGCAAAAAGATCGATGTCATACAAAACCGTTTTGTCTGGGTTATACCCAAACGTAACGTCGGCAAATTCCACCGCGCCCGTAAGCCGTGTATAGGTAAGCGAATGATCATGATGAGGATGTTTCCACGCCCACATTCCTGAATGGCCGCCGCATTCTACAATGTTTCCGGACGCGTCATCTTTTACGTTAACCAAGGTTACATACCCTTCATCCGATTCGGGGCTTTCTTCCATCACCGCAAAAATCCGTTCAGCTCCGGCGAGAGCAAGAACAATCGAATTGAACTGGTTGGATATTTGGGTGATAGGCTGACTAAAGGACCGGGTATACTGCAGGAAGGACGCCAAGGTTCCGATATCCAAACCGTAGAACACCGCGAATACGCCGCCGACCATCGCGGTGGCCGCGTAATTCAAATATGAAAGATTGTTCATAAGCGGCATGAGCATACCGGCGAAGGTATTCGCGCCTCTGGCATCATGGAACAAATCTTCATTTAAAACGCCGAACTCTTCTTTGGCTTTATCTTCATGGCAAAAAACTTTTACCACCTTCTGACCTTCAATCATTTCTTCGATGTATCCGTTCAATGTTCCCACAGAACGCTGCTGTTTGATGAAGAAGTTTCCGCTTCGTTTGCCGAGAGCTTTCGTCACAAAAACCATCACGACAACCATGACGACTACCACCATCGTTAATAAGGGGCTGAGAAAAAGCATCACAAAGAAAACCCCGGTAACGGTTATGAAAGAAGAAACAATCTGGACAAAACTTTGGCTGAACATATCCCGGATGGTATCGGTGTCGTTGGTAAACAAACTCATCAAATCGCCGTGGGCATGTGTGTCAAAATACCGGATAGGCAGTTTTTGAAGATGTGAAAAAAGATCCATCCGAATTTTAAAAAGCGTTTTTGTAGAAACACGCAGCATCAGGCGGTTGTAAAGAAATGTGGAGACCGCGCCAAAAACATACACAAGTCCCATAAGAACCAAGAGCCGGATAAACCCGAAGAGGTCGGGATTGTTCTTGCCTATTAAAGGGATGATGTAATCATTGATCAATGGTTTTAAAAAATAGGTTCCCGCAACTTGAGCGGACGCGCTGATAATAACGAAAAAAACAACCAGAAAAAGAAGCCATTTAGATTCCGCCAAATAGCTGAAAATTTTCTTAATGGTTTTAACCGCGTCTTTAGGCTTTTCCATTTTTTGTCTTCTGTTGTTAGGTCCCGGCATAATCGTTCTTTCCTTGTTGTGAATCGTACACTTCTTTATAAATAAGATTATTCGCCAGAAGTTCTTCGTG
>DBDL01000010.1:2331-4757 GCA_002293545.1 Lachnoclostridium sp. UBA933
TGTATGGAGATAATCCTCTGCGAAATAATAATAGTTGTAGTTCCGGAAAGTCCTTCCCTTAAAGCATTGCGAATCCTGCTGTCCGTAGCGGTATCCACCGCGCTGGTACTGTCATCAAGAATAATGATCTTTGGGTTCTTGAGCAAAGCGCGGGCAATACAAAGCCGCTGCTTCTGTCCTCCCGAAAGATTGACGCCTCCCTGACCAAGTTCCGTATCGTAACCCTTCGGAAACGCGAGGATAAAATCGTGGGCCGCCGCCGCCTTACATGCCCGGATGATCGTTTCGTCATCCGCGCCGGGATTACCCCATTGAAGATTTTCCCGGATGGTCCCGGAGAAAAGAACATTTTTTTGAAGAACCATCGCGACGCTGTTCCGAAGGGATTCAAGATTGTAATCCCGAACATCACGGCCGCCCACCATGACGCTTCCGTCAAGCGCTTCATAAAGCCTGGGGATAAGCTGTACCAGTGTTGATTTTGCGGAACCGGTTCCCCCGATAATGCCGATAGTTTCACCCGGAGCAATGGAAACCGATATATCATGTAACACAGGATTATCTGTTTTTCCATGGTAATCAAAACTGACATGATCGAATCTGATTGACCCGTCGGGGATAACTGTTGCGGCCCCTATCTGTTCCTTGATACTTATATCTTCATCCATAACTTCAATAATCCGCCTAAGGGACGCGCTGGAAAGAACAAGGTTGATGAAAATCATGGACATCATCATCAAAGCCATAAGTATCTGGCTGATGTAACTGATAAAGCTCATGAACTCGCCGGTCTGCATTCCGCCGACAATGATCATATTACCGCCGAACCATGATACCGAAAGAATACAGGCATACATGACAAACTGCATGATCGGCATGTTAATCTGTAAAATCTTTTCCGCTTTGTACTGAGCCTGCCGAACCTGATCGGCAATGTCCTGAAACTTTTCGGTTTCATGCTCCTCCCGGACAAAAGCCTTTACCACCCGAATCCCTATAAGATTTTCCTGGATTACCGAATTGAGATGGTCATACTTCTTCAACATCGTTCTGAACCGGGGATATGTCTTTGTCGCGATAACAAAGAGCGCTGTGCCCAAAACCGGTATCGCTACCAGAAATATCAATGCCAGATGACGATTGATCAACACCGCAAAAAACACCGCGCAGAAAAACATAACCGGCGACCGGATCAGCATCCTGATGCACATCATGAATGCATTTTGAATATTTGTTACATCTGTAGTAAGCCGCGTAATAAGGGACGGCGTGCTGAATTTATCAATGTTGGAAAATGAAAAATTCTGGATGGTATCAAAAAGCCGCTTCCTTACACCCTTCGCAAGTCCCGTACTGGCGGCCGCCGAACACCAAGCGGAAAGGCCTCCAAAAGCAAGGGACCCTGCCGCCATAGCAACCATGATTAAGCCCATTTTCACAATGTAGGAAATATCTCTATTAGCTATTCCAACATCCACAATCCGCGCCATAGTATACGGAACAAGAACTTCCAATACAACTTCCCCGGCAGCCATGATCGGTCCTAAAACGGCATACTTTTTGTATTGCCCAAGACATGATAGCAGTTTTTTGATCATCAGTTTGGTTCTCCCGAACGTTGAGAGAGATTCTGGTTATTGACAAGATTTTTTTTTAAATTTCAAATAGTGAATCTCTTTATTTAGATTATATATGTTTTAAAAAGAAAAGGAAGAATTTTGGGGAGGGAATTTTCAATACGAATAACAAAGATATCCCCAAAACGAACTTCGATGTATCTTCTTGTAAAGGGAATGATTATACATGCATTGTGGTTCATACCCCGCTCCGAAATTTCAATTTATATATTACATTAATTGTTCCGAGGCAGAGCCTCGGAGTATGAACCACAATTGCCTTTCAATCAGCTGGATCGTTTTTTGTATCCGCATTTGGGACATGTTCCGTCTGCGTTTAACATAATTCCGCATAAGGGGCAGCGGTCTTTTTCTTTTTGACCCATCCGATGATCTTCTTTGCCGTATTCTTGTACTGCACCATTTACACCACTGGTAAAAGTAATTTTGGCAATGTTGAGCTTATCTTTTAACAAGTCGTATACTATTTTGATCATCCCTTCGACTGTCATTGTTTCTTTTGTAACGACCAAACGGCACTCAGGATATGCCGTTGCAAGCTCTGTCGTAAAAGCGGGACCTTTTTGCATATTAGTAGGTGCGCCGTTCTTAATTCCCTGCACTTCATACACGCCAAGGATTGCCGGCAGCAACGGATCGTCTTCCCTTAAAATCAACGCGTGATCAAAGTTTTGCAAAACATCCCAAGCAATTTTTTTGATTTCATTACAAGGAAATACCATATTGACACCCATGTTGATCGTATCTTCAACTTCAATTGTAAGTATTCCCGTGTGCCCATGCAAATAC
>DBDL01000010.1:4874-5352 GCA_002293545.1 Lachnoclostridium sp. UBA933
GCTTTTTCTTTACTGTTTTGTAATACGTTTGCCTGCTAAGATGAAAATGAAAGGATTGTTTTTGATTCGCTCTATTGTGCGTCTTTCATCTTAGGAGTATAACAATATTATGACTGATATGACCGTAGGAAAGCCGATTAGTTTGGTTTTCCGTTTTTCATTGCCGCTGCTCGCCGGAAATGCGTTACAGCAAATGTACAACATGGTGGATAGTATTGTTGTCGGGCGCTTTGTCGGAAAAGAAGCGCTGGCAGCGGTGGGCAATTCATATATCATCAATTTTCTTCTTACGTCACTCTTTATGGGAATTGGACTCGGTGCGACAATATTAATTTCACAATTCTTTGGAGCCAAGCAGCAATCGAGGGTTAAGGAAACTGTTGATACTATGTACATTTCATTGCTTGTTGCAGGGACGGTAATTACGGTCATGGGTCTTTTTATGGCTGAGCCCTTGCTTAAACTGATGAATACTCCC
>DBDL01000008.1 GCA_002293545.1 Lachnoclostridium sp. UBA933
TGCTTATGTGGGGGGAAATCCGATAAACTTTACTGATCCGACAGGGCATTGGAGTAAGGCAATCCATCAATCTATAACAAAAAATGCTATCAAGCATGTAAAAAAATACAATAGTAAATGGATAAAAGAATTAGTAAAAGGGTGCAGTTATCCAGATAAAGAGAAAACAATGGCAAGAAAAAAAGGGTTTACTTCACCAATGAATCCAACCAAAAATGCGCTCGGTAAAAAGGTAAACGGAGGATATCATGGAGCAGATTTTTATTCTGCTGTTCATGAAACGTGTATAGCAATAGATAGATGGACTTGGAGTAGAAAACAAGCAACGACCTATAAAAATTGGGGATATTCAAATGCATTTTTTCATTTAGGAATTGCGCTACATGCTATACAAGACTTTTATGCCCATAATGTTAAATACAAAGGAAAGTGGATGCATGTAAGTAATAGTCGGTTACCCAAAACAAGACATAAAAAAGATGCGGATAGTCCAAGACGGTATTTTAATGGAAAGAAATGGGGCGATATATCTCAAAATAAGAATCCACGGATAAAAGCAGCTCAAAAAGATTCAAAAGAATTTATTGACTTTTTCAACCATTTCATAGGAGTAAGATGATGAAAATAAAAAATTATATTTTAATAATTGTATTAATATGCTTGATTGGGATGATAGGTTGTGAAAACAAAGAAAATATGTCGATTGAAACAGAAACCGTCCCATCGTCTTCACCATCGCCAATACATACTAGAAGACCTGAGCAAGCATATTATCCACAAATTGTAATTAATGATTCCTTACTTGAATTGGATAAAGAAGATTTTGCAAAAGAATATGCTAAACTTCCAGATGATTATGAAATTGAAATAGTAGCTAATGTATTATATGATGCGGAATCTGAACCAATCAGCTTAAATGGAGAATCTAATACCATTACAAAAAAGCAAGCTGAAGATGTTCAAGAAATTAATTATGGAGATTTTGAAACAAGCTTTGTATTATCATTAAAAGGGTTGCGATATTTTCCAAATGTTAAGTCAATTTATTTTTTAGAAGGTGGAATCATAGAAATGAAAGAATTGGCGTATTTAAGCAACCTAAAGAATGTTTGTTTTAGAAATTGTAATTTAGGAACAGGTGAAAGTACAGATGAGTTAAAATGTTTATCAGGAATGAAAAAATTGAATCTTGAGATGTCAGGCTGTAAATTAAAAGATATAAATTTTTTAAATGATTTTCCTGACTTACCTGAAGGTAACTTATGCTTTTCATCCAATCAAATTACAGATATTCGTCCCCTTTCCAGTCTAAAGAATGTGAAATATTTGGATTTATCAAATAATCAAATAAAAAATATCAAACCATTATTAGGACTGATCGGAATATCAGAGTTGAATTTATCTTTTAATAAAATTTCAAATATATCACCGCTGGCAAACCTTAAAAAAATAAGGGTGTTATGGTTAGCATATAATCAGGTTAAAAGCGTATCTATATTACCCAAGTTAATTTCAATGGAAGTGCTTGATTTAACAGGAAATAGAATTATTGATCCGTCACCCTTGAAAAATTTAAAATTAAAAGTAGCACATCGCTTTGGAATTGAGAACGGTTATCAGGAGTACACATTTACAAAACTTCTTGATAATAGTATCCTTGATTATTCCTCTGTTAATAATATGTTAGAAAATTATTATTTCCCCAAAGGAAAAAGGGGAAGTAATGGAGAGCTAATTTATCATACAGAAGCGCTTACGGATGGAAAAGTAAATGCAGAAAAAATATTATATGAGGGAACGAAACATCACTTTGACATGAAAATATTGGGGATAGAATATGCTGAAAATACACAAAGACAATACACTTTTTTTACACCGAATGCAACATATGATAGTTATAATAAAAACAATCAACCAGCATGTAATATTATTTTCTTTTTTGAGGTATTGGGCGGAAGTGGTGAGTATGACAAAGCAAAGGGGATTTTAAAATGTTTTTACCAAGGAAAGACATATTTATTTCATAATTATTCGGATATTGTAAAGGTAGATAATAAAGAAATAAGACTACAAAAAGAAATGAAACATATGCAGGGAAATCAACCTTTTGCTTTGGTGAGTGATTTATGTAAGCTGACAAATAAAAAGTATCATATATCAAAAAAAAGAAAGATGTGGCAACTTAATTATGACAGGATGATAAAGATAACAGTTCCTTCATTGGTAGAAGTAAAATAATGGTATCGAAAATGATGAATAAAAAAATAGCATTTATAATCTTATCAGTTATTTTCATAGTAATCTTCNNATCCCGATTGCGGATTATGAGAAGTGTAAAGCGGGGGCAATTTCAAGGGAGCAATTCATTGAGGAGAAAAAGACTTCGGATGCCACAAAAAAGGAACTGGCTTCTGCCATAGCGGAGTGCGAGGCACGGAGCTTGGTGAGGACTGCTTGGAGGCGACTTGGAAGCACCAAGATATTTAAAAAAATACTTTTAAGTTTATAATGTTGTGTGGTATAATGTGGGTGTCTGATGTTGTCAGGCATCCTTATTTTTATGTTGAAGATTTTCGTAGGAGAACTAAGAAAAATTTTGATGTTTTAAAGTAGTTTTATGGTTTCAATTTAAGTATATATAGTTATGGGAGTGAAGAATGATGACTCAACATTCAGAGTTAATAATTTATGCGACAGAAGATGGAGCTACCAAAGTAGATGTAACTTTTGATAATGATACTGTATGGTTATCAATAGCACAAATGGCAGAGCTTTTTCAGAGAGATAGAAGTGTAATATCAAAACATATCAAAAATATTTTTGATGAACGTGAGCTGATGGAAGAAAGCAATGTGCAGAATTTGCACATTGCAAATTCTGATAAACCAGTAAAGTATTATAGTCTTGACGTGATTATATCAGTTGGTTATCGTGTAAAATCTCAAAGAGGAGTTCAATTTAGAATATGGGCTAGCAATATTCTAAAAGAATATATGAAAAAAGGCTTTGCAATGGATGACGAACGGCTTAAGGAAATAGGAGGAGGAGGCTATTTTAAAGAGCTTCTTGAAAGAATCCGTGATATCCGTGCGCCTGAAAAAGTATTTTACAGGCAAGTATTAGAAATCTATGCCACAAGTATCGATTATAATCCAAAGGCTGAAATATCAATTCATNNATATGCAATCCATGGAAAAACTGCAGCAGAGGTTATCTTTCATAGAGCAGATGCTGAAAAAGATTTTATGGGATTGATGACTTTTTCAGGCAATCAACCGACTCTAAAAGAAGCTAAAATTGCAAAGAATTATCTTGAAGAAAAAGAGCTTCGAGCAATGGGGCAACTTGTTTCAGGATATTTAGACTTTGCGGAGCGCCAAGCAGAACGCAGACAGGCTATGACCATGAAAGAATGGGCTGAGCATTTGGATAATATTTTGGTAATGAGTGGGGAAAACTCTTGATTGGAAATGGTTCTATTAGCCATTTGCAAGCCATGGAAAAGGCTGAGGATGAATATAAGAAATACAAGGCTCGTACAATAAGTGATGTGGAAAATGATTATTTGGAAACCATTCGTTCAATAGAAAATATTAGTACCCCAAAATAATCATCCCCAAAAACCTTTGTCCCCCCCCTTGCCACAACCTGAGTGTGTGTCTTGAAAAACACGCATCAATTCTTTATATTTTGTCATATCTAAGTTTGATAAGAAAGCAAGGTTTCTGATTATTTGTAATTACCGTTCCGTTGTTACCCTGCTAAGAAGTGATTATTGGGAGGTTGAATTGAAAAAGATAGCAGTCATAATATCCTTAATTTTAATTATATTTATTGGTTATAACTTTTCGCCATTAACACCAAAAGGTGCGATCAGAATTAAAATGTTTTTTTCTGGATATCCCAAAGAAGCGATTACTACGAAAATTATATTTGTAGAAAATATTGAAGGTAAGGAAATTTATAGAGTATTATCCCCTCCTTATGAAGTGCAAACAGGAACTATGTTAAATCGTTGGATTGTTGAACAGTATGTTTTTTTCTATTGTGCCAACTACGGTGTTGGGTAGTTTGTCGGCATGATAATAAGATGAATAGTAAAATACATAAGGGGATATTTGTGAAAATAGTTACTAAAAAAATTTATGACGGACAAGATTCGACAGAATTAAAAAAAGCGAAAAGTATATATAAGAAACATATTGATTATCCGATGAAATCATTGTATTATATTCAGTAGGAGGATTGCGATGAAAAAACTGATTTTATTAACACTGGCAGTAGTAGTAATCGGCAGTATTTTATTGCCGGCGGAAAGAGAATGCATGGTATCCGCTAAAAAAATGACAAAGGGACTTATTGTAATTGATGCCGGACACCAAGGGAAAGGCAACGGCAGACTGGAGCCGATTGGACCGGGTGCGTCGTCCAAAAAACCGAAAGTGGCTTCCGGTACAACCGGAAGAGCAAGTAAAACAGCGGAATATAAGTTGAATCTTATCGTTGCGAAAAAATTGTCAAAAGAGTTGAAGCAAAGAGGTTATCGGGTTAAAATGATTCGGAACAGCCATAATGTAAATATTTCTAATTCCGAACGGGCAAAAATGGCAAACAGATGGGGTGCCGGCGCATTGATACGAATCCATGCGAACGGAGATGTGAATACAAGTGTTTCGGGGGCTATGACAATGGCTCCGACATCGAACAACCGATTTTTATCTAAAAAAATCATTTCCAAAAGCAGACTTTTATCAAAAAAAGTGATCCGTGCCTTTTGCAGAGCTACGAAAGCAAAGAACCGGGGGGTTTACAGTACCGACGGCATGAGCGGTATCAATTGGTGCAAGGTTCCGGTAACGATTGTCGAAATGGGATACATGACAAACCGGAAAGAGGATTTGAAGATGGCGTCCAAGGTTTACCAGAAGAAAATGGTCAAAGGGATCGCTGACGGAATTGATGCTTATATGGGAAAATAAGAAATGGTCTTATGCGTAAAACCGGCGCAGGAAATGGAAACAGTGTGAAGCATAAATATCAGGTAATGATGCGCAGAAAACATGCGCGAGAATGAGGTATCATATGAAACGGATTATAACAATCAGCAGAGAGTTCGGCAGCGGAGGCAGGGAAATCGGGAAAAAGTTAGCAGAGGCATTAGATGTTCCTTTTTACGATAATGAGATTATCAGCCGTGCCGCAAAAGAAAGCGGTTTTGCCGAATCCGCCTTTGAACGGGCAGAAGAAAAAGCGACAAACAGCCTTTTATACTCCATTGCATTGGGGATGAATGTGTTTGCCAATCAAGAAACCGGACTGACCGGATTATCCTTGGACGACAAGGTGTTTTTAGCACAATCCAATGAGGTGCGCAAGGCGGCGAAAGAATCCTCATGCGTGATTGTCGGACATTGTGCGGATTATATATTGAGTGATATGCCGAATGTAATCAATATTTTTATCCGTGCGGGATTGGATTTTCGTATGAACCGTGCGATTCAGGAGTATAAAATACCGGTGGAAAAAGCGGCGGAGGAAGTATTGAAAAATGACAAAAGACGAGCCAATTATTATAAATACCATGCGGGTGACCGATGGGCTAATATGAATAATTATCATTTATCGCTTCGTAGTGATTTCGGAGGGACAGACCATGCGGTAAAGACAATTTTGACCTATCTCAATATGGAGGAGCGTTAAATGAGTAAGACAAGAACCAGATTTGCACCAAGCCCGACAGGGAAAATGCACATTGGGAATTTACGGACAGCCTTATATGAATACCTGATTGCAAAACATGAGGGAGGCAGTTTTATACTCCGGATTGAAGATACCGACAGAGAACGGTATGTGGACGGCTCTCTGGAATTGATTTATAAAACCATGAAAACAGCGGGATTACAGCACGATGAGGGTCCCGATAAAGAAGGGAAATACGGTCCGTATATTCAGAGTGAACGCGTTGGAAGCGGGATGTATTTGAAATATGCGAAAGAGCTTGTAGAAAAGGGAGAAGCCTATTATTGCTTCTGTTCAAAGGAACGTTTGGACACACTGCGCAAGGAAGGCAGTATAGAAACCGGAAAAGAAATTACGAAGTATGACAAGCACTGTCAGGGACTGAGTAAAGAAGAAGTTGAATCCAATCTGGCTGCCGGAATGCCCTTTGTGATCCGGCAAAATAATCCGACGACCGGACAGACGACCTTTTCCGATATTATTTTCGGGGATATTGTTGTGGAAAATGAAGAGTTGGATGATATGGTTTTGATAAAATCAGATGGATATCCGACCTATAACTTCGCCAATGTAGTGGACGACCATCTAATGGAGATTACACATGTGGTAAGAGGCTGTGAATATTTATCATCGGCGCCGAAGTACAACCGCCTGTATGAAGCCTTTGGATGGGACATACCGATCTATATACATTGTCCTTTGATTACGGATGAAAATCATAAAAAGCTGGCAAAACGAGGGGGTGCATCTTCATTTGAGGACTTAATAAATCTTGGATTCCTGCCGGAAACAATCGTAAACTTTGTGGCGCTGCTTGGCTGGAGCCCGTCAGGGGAAGAAGAGATATTCAGTTTAGACCGGCTGGTCAAAGAATTTGACTATAAAAGAATCAATAAAGCCCCTGCGGTATTTGATATGGTGAAGCTGCGTTGGATGAACGGCGAATATATTAAGAAGATGGAGGATGAGGCGTATTACGGGTATGCCCTGCCGATTATTCAAGAAGCCGTAAAGAGGGATGTGGATTACAAAAAGATTGCCGATTTAGTAAAGACGAGGATTGAAGTTTTTCCGGATATTACCGATAAAATAGATTTCTTTGACGAACTTCCCAAGTATGATACCGATATGTATATTCACAAGAAAATGAAAACGAACACAGAAAACTCAAGGGAAGTGCTGACGGAAATCCTTCCCCGCTATGAGAAATCAGAGAAGTTTTCCCTTGAAGAGCTTGAGAACATTACGGCTGATTATATTGCGGAAAAAGGATGTAAAAACGGTCTGGTGCTTTGGCCCGTGAGGACGGCGGTATCCGGAAAGCAAATGACGCCGGGCGGAGCATATGAAATCATGGAGATTCTAGGCAAGGAAGAATCCCTTAGACGAATCAAAAAAGGAATCGAATATTTAGATGAATTATAACGAAGTACAACAAGAGGCCATTCAACATCAGGAAGGACCGATGATGGTGCTTGCCGGACCGGGTTCCGGCAAAACAACCGTTATTACAAAAAGGGTGCAGAGCCTTATTGAGGAACACCATATCGACCCCGGCAAAATTCTGGTCATAACATTTTCAAAAGCCGCTTCGGTTGAAATGAAAGAGCGTTATCTTGCCCTAAATCAGAATAACAGCAGAAATGTTTGGTTCGGCACATTTCACGCTGTTTTCTTTCATATTCTGCGGTATACATATCATTATGATTCCCAAAATATCATTACGTCATCATTAAAAAAACGCTTTCTGGAAGAATCCATAACCTCATCAGGATATGAAACGGAAGACAAAAATGAGTTGATAGAGGATATTGAAAATGAAATCAGTATGGTAAAAGGGGAGGGAATTGACATCGACTGCTATTATTCCGCAGGATGTCCGGAAGAAATATTCCGGAGTATTTTTGCCGGATATGAGGAACGTTTGAAGAAGCACCATCTGATTGATTTTGATGACATGATTGTCATGGCATATAAGTTATTGACGGAGCATTCAAATATTTTACGGCAATGGCAGGAGCGGTTTGCCTATATCCTGATTGATGAATTTCAGGATATCAACCGCTTGCAGTATGAAACCGTCAAGCTTTTGGCAGAACCGGAAAATAATCTGTTTATTGTCGGCGACGACGACCAGTCAATCTATGGTTTCCGGGGAGCAAAGCCGGGTATTATGCTTAGATTCCCGGATGATTTTCCCCGGACAAAACAGGTGACACTAGGGAAAAATTACCGCTGCTCCGGGGAGATTATGACGGCGGCGAGCCGGCTGATTGCAAGGAACAAAAAGCGGTATCATAAAAAGCTGGAGGCGGTAAACGGTAAGACCGATGCGGTACATATACGCAAATGCAAGACAATCGGCGAAGAAAACCGACTGTTGGTAAAGCAGATATTACAGTACAAAGAAACGGGTATCCCGTATGAAGAAATGGCGGTTTTATTCCGCATCAATTATCAGGCAAGAAGCTTGATCGGCAGATTGCTCGAATACAATATCCCTTTTGTCATCAAGGATAATATTCCGAACATTTTTGAGCATTTTATTGCAAAAGATATTCTTGCCTATATAAAGATTGCACTTGGCAGCAGGGAGCGCGCATTGTTTCTGCAAATTGCCAACCGCCCGAAACGCTATCTTTCACGGGAAGCATTCCGTGAGCCGGAAGTCAGCTTTCAGTCATTGTATGCCTTTTATCGTGATAAGAGGTGGATGGGCGAGCGGTTAGAGGAGTTTCAAAATGATTTGGCGTTCATAAAAAAAATGCCGCCGTTTGCCGCCGTCGATTTTATAAGGAAGTCAATCGGGTATGACGGTTTTTTAGAGGAATATGCAAGGTACAGGGAAGTCAAACCGGATGACTGGATTCTTTTATTGGACGATCTTCAGGAAACGGCAAAAGAATCAAAAACATATGAGGAATGGTTTGCTTATATTGATGAATACGGGAAGAAACTGGAGGAAAAACAGAAGAAGCAGGACGAAGAATCAGCCGGAGTAAGGCTGCTTACCATGCATCGTGCGAAAGGTTTGGAGTTTGATGTGGTGTTTATACCGGATGTAAATGAAGGCGTTACGCCCTACCGGAAAGCGTCTTTACCGGATGAACTGGAGGAAGAACGGCGTATGTTTTATGTGGGAATGACACGGGCAAGAAAGCATCTGCATTTGATTTTTCCGGAAGAGCGATATAACAAGGAATGTAAGCCGTCAAGGTTTTTATTTGAAATCGGCGGGGATGAGAAAGGGCTGGGGAAAAGATTATGAGAACAAGTAAAAACAGTTGGTTTCGGCACGGCACTCCCGCACAGAAGAAACAGCAAACTGTGCGGGAGTTTCATGTTGGACGAATCGTTTAGCCTTTTGCGGGCGGGTTATGTTTTACAGAATTCAGTCAGCCCTCATTTATCCGATATCACGGCTTCGGTACCTCATACATCCTGCAGTAAATAATACCGCGGAAAGCAAACAAAGCAGAATGACAGGAGTTACGGTAAATTCTTCTATCGGTATTTGCGCCGTATTGCCGAATGGTGACAGGTGTTCCGCCCATCCCGGCAAATCGAATAATCGTCCGAAATAAAGAATCAAAAAGGAGTAACCGAATACGATCCAAATCAATGCGGTCAGTTTAGGCAACAGACCGACAAACAGTGCCGCCAGCGCCGCCATAAAAAGGATTGCCGGAATTTGCACGGAACAAGCGCTGAGAATTTTATTTACCGACAGTAATCCCGTATTTGCCGATGCGGCATATAAACCTGCCATACTTAAAAATAAGAACACAATAATTTCAAAGACGGCAATTGCCGCCGAGCTGAAAAACATGGAAGTACGCGATACCTGACGGGCAAAAAGCTGCTCCATTCTGCCGCGTTTTTCTTCATGCTGCAGCCGGTTTATGGTTCCGACCGCCGGTATGGAAACCAACATTGCCATGATACCGCAAAGCATGGGAAGAAAAGCGTCAACATAGGAAGCCGGACTGCCGCCTGCCGCTAAGAGCATTTGCTTAATCATGCTGTTGCTTTCGATAAAGCTGCCAAGCTCCCCGATAACAGAGCCATAGCATAAGCCTAAGATAAAAAATGATATTCCCCATATAATAAATGTATTTTTGGAAAGACGCCATGGTAACCCTAACGGAGTCCTCAGAAAACGGGAGGCATAGGAGCGTCCTTTTTTTGCCGGAAATAATCCTGCCCCCAAATCGCGCCTTGTGTTTAAATACAAGGCGGCAGCGGCAGCAGCAAGTGCTTCTGCAAACAAAACCGCACAAGGCCAAAAGGCGTCAGTATAAAATGCTTCAATTTTCAAGCCGATACCCATAGGGGATATATAGGAGAAAACATTTCCTAACATATCACCGGAGGCACGCATAATATAGAACAGTCCCATCAACCCGAATGAAAAGGCGGAGCTGCCGCGTGCCGTACTGAATAATTGTGCTGAAAGCAGAGTGATTCCCGCAAATAAGAATCCCTGTAAGCCAATAGAAAAAGCATAACAAAAAGCACCGGCAATTGTTGTTCCGTCAATATTTATTGTGATGATTGCCAAAGCAGACAGCAAAGAAATGATAATATTCAGTACAAAAGCAGAAAACAATGCTGCCGTCCCGCCTGCCAGCCGTCCCATAGGAAGCGAAACAAGCATCTCATAACGTCCGAGTTCTTCATCAACCCTTGTATGCCGGTTGATAAAGAAGATATTCATCACGATTGCCGCAATGGCAAACCAAATCAGGCATTCCTGCGCCATGGCAATTGCGGTGGAAACCTTGCCGAGTCCGTATACAGGTCCCATCATTGCAACCATAGCGGGAGTGTTCAGTGTTTCTGACATGCTTTGGAGAGATTCCGGTGTCTGAAACAAGCCGGGATATAATACGGCAAATATCGCCGCGCCTCCCGCCATCGCAAGAATCCAAACCAAGCTCATAATCCGTTCGCGCCGTATGATAAAGGACATGTATTTCAAAAAATTAGCGGTCATTTTGCTCCCTCCTCATATTCTGACAGGAACAGTTCTTCAAGTGTAGTACCTTTGTTCAGGATTTCTTTCATCGTTCCGTCCAATACGATCCGACCCTCCTTAATAATACTTACACTGTCCGCAAGCTTTTCGACTTCACTCATGATATGGCTTGAAAGCAAAACAGTCTTTCCGTCAGCCTTGACTTCATTTATGCAGTCTTGAAATACTTTTTCGAGTAAGGGATCAAGACCGCTTGTCGGTTCGTCAAAGATAAAATACTTGGCATCGGATGCAAATGCCGCCACCAGTGCGATTTTTTGCCGGTTCCCTTTAGAATATGTACGGCATTTTTTGGAAGGATCAAGCTCGAATCGTTCAAGATACTTCTTGCGTTTGGACCGATTCAATTTGCATCCATGCAGTGATAAAAATAAATCAATCACTTCACCGCCGGTAAGATTATCCCAAAGATTCACGTCACCCGGCACATAGGCAAGCTTTTTGTGCAGTTCCACGGCGTCTTTCCATGCATCATGGTTCAGTATTTTCACTTCTCCCTCCGTTGCCCTCAGAATACCGATTAAGCAACGGATTGTCGTGGATTTTCCAGCGCCGTTCGGTCCAAGGAAAGCATGGACCGAACCTTGGGTTACCCGCATGTTTACCCCGTTTAAAGCATAAAAATCCCCGAATTTTTTAACAAGATTTTTAACTTCAAAAATAGTCATAATGAATCCTCCTTTTTTTGTATCGACCGGAATGGTCTATGTTGATTATATGCACGGTCAGGGAAATTATCAAGGGGAATTGTCAATAGAATTACCAAAAATTTTTCAGTTCTTGTTCCAGCGTTTCGCTCCGGACAGATACATTGGGATACCACTCTCTGGGAAACAGATCATAATAAGAGCGAAAGGCAAAGCGTTCATCTAAAAGCAGAACTACGCCTTTATCTTCAGAGGTACGGATCACCCTGCCGCCGGACTGTAATACCTTGTTGATTCCGGGGTAAAGGTAGGCATAATCAAACCCCTGTCCTTTTACATTTTCGTAATAGCGCCGGAACAGCTCGCGTTCGTTGCAGACCATAGGGAGTCCGGTTCCGATAATTGCGGCGCCGATCAAGCGGTCATTTTTTAAATCAATACCTTCGCTGAAAATCCCGCCCATCACGCAAAAACCGATATGTGTCTTCTCCGCGTCTTCAGAAAACGAATTCAGGAAATGTTCCTTTTCCGGTTCGCTCATGGATCTGCTCTGTAAAAGCAAAGCGGCATCATCAATCAGAGGCGCAAACAGGGAATGAATCTGCTCCATAAATGAATAGGACGGAAAAAAGAATAAATAATTCCCCTTTCTGGCAGATGCAAATGTGAGTAAATACTCTGTGATTTTTTGGAATTCCTTTTCACTTCTCCTTGAATACTTACTGCTTACATCGCGTGCAATCAAAATTTTACGGTTTTCTTTTGGAAAGGATGAAGGGGCATAGATCGCATAATCGTTGTCCGAGCCTGCCAGTTGTTCCTTGTAATATTTGATCGGTAAAAGAGTTGCCGAAAAAAATACGGCGCTTCTTACCTTTGCCAGAACACGTTTTAAATTTTCGGAAGGGTCCATGCATTGGAGCTTAATACGGAAATCACCGGTTTCATTATAATCGGTATAGATTACATATTTTTCGTCCATGGTATCGGAGATATTTGAAAAGTGGAGGAGGTTAAAATAAAATTCAAAAAGAGTGTCACGTTCAGCGAGTACCGGCGCATTTTTAAAGAACAGTTCAAACTCTCCGATAATACGCTGAATACAGAAAGAAAAAGCAGCGACGGAATCAATCTCACGAAATTCATCACATTCTCTTTTTAAGTCCAGCAGATATCTGTTTCCGGATTCCAATGCCTTGACAAATGTTCCGATCTCCTTTTTTTTTGCCGCGTCATGAGTTTCATGAAGTATTTTGTTAATCATTCTTTTAATCATCAGAAAATCTTCTTTATATAAAACGGCACTGTACATATCCCTCCCGCGTTCCACAAGATTATGAGCCTCGTCAATCAAAAGAATATAGTTCGTTTTTTTTTCAAAACCGAAGAACCGTTTCAAATAAACGACGGGGTCGAATACGTAATTGTAATCACAAATAACAGCATCTGCAAACAATGCGGCATCCAGGCTCATTTCATAAGGACACAGCATATGCTTTTCGGCATAGTTACCAATCAAGTCACGGTCAATTCGGTTTTCATGCAGAAGCAAATCATATAATCCGTCGTTAATCCGGTTGTAATGTCCTTTGGCGCGAGGACAGTCATAGGGATTACAGCTCATTTTATCCAATACGCACGATTTTTCTTTTGAAGTCAAAGTGATTGGTTTGATAATCAAAGACTTATCCGAGAGTAAATCAAAGCATTCTTCCGCAACCGTTCGTGTAATGGTTTTGGCGGTAAGGTAAAAAATCCGGTCTGTCAAACCCTCCCCCATTGCTTTCAAAGCAGGAAAAACCGTAGAAATCGTTTTCCCGACACCGGTAGGTGCCTCCAGATAAAGTTTCTTTTCCCTTTCGAGTGTCCGATACACACCCACCGCCAAATCCCGTTGTCCTTCCCGATAGGGAAAAGGAAAATCTAATTTCTTTATACTTTTGTTACGGCGTTTTTTCCATTGGTATTCATACATTGCCCATTTGGAATACTTTTCGAGTAAATCCATGAACCAAGCTTCCAATTCCGCAAAAAGAAATGTTTCATGAAACCGGCGTTCCCGTTCCGTTTCCATATGACAATAAGTAATCTGGATTCCGATTTCATTCAAATCATCCTCTGCGGCGAGCATATAAGCATAACACATCGCCTGCGCTTTATGGATGAAAACAGGTTCTTCTAATGAAAACAAATCGGCGTAAGTACACTTTATTTCATCAATGGAAACAAAATCTTCCCATAGGATACCGTCCGCCCTGCCCTCAACTCTAAGAATAAAGGCGTCTTTTCCGCTTTGCAGATTATGATCAATAGATAAAGGGACTTCTGCTTCATAGCTGCTCCCCATTTTTTTCTGAATCTTTCGGTGCAGTCTGCTTCCCTGCTGCATCGAATCGACATCAAAGGAACCTTGCCCGGAATAGTCGATATCCCCTTCGCGAAAAATAAACTCCACAAGGTTTCTTACAGAAATTTTTACAATATCCAGTACCTTTTTCTTCATGTCATCTCCCAATCAATCACCGAACCTATGTTCGCGGTGTTAAATCCATTGTATCACAGTATTTTTACAACGGCAAGACGTTTTTAATATGGGTGTGTTTGAAAACTGCTTTCGTCAGACGGGCATCATCATTTGCGGGAGATTTGATTGGTTTGTAAAAGTACATCGGATATAGAAGATAGAAAAGAGCGAAAAAAGGCGAAAAATCAGATAATTTAAGAAAAACAAAAAAAGTGTTGACAAA
>DBDL01000178.1 GCA_002293545.1 Lachnoclostridium sp. UBA933
GGCGCGTTTCTCAGCCGCCCGCTGGTTTAACAGACACCTCCCCGGAAAAAAGGGAAACGAGTTGTCCGTCATTTGTTTTTACAATCAACCGACCTTCGTTATCAATATCCATGGCAGTTGCCGGATAATTCTTATCATTTTCTATTACGATTACAGGCTTGCCTAGTATGGCTTGTCTGGATTTGTATTCCTCATATACAAATTTGTCCTCCGCCCAGTTATTTGATGATAATATTGTATTAATTAATTCGGCGGCAAGACGGCTTCTTATAATACCGTTTGCTTCTGATGGATTCAATGAACAGGCAATCTCCGCCAACTCATCCGGAAATGACGAAGTATTGATATTGATGCCGATTCCTATTACAATCCAGTCAATGTTTCCGCTTTCCAAATCAGAAACAGCTTCCGTTAAAATACCGCAAACCTTTTTATTGTCAATAAGGATATCATTGACCCATTTTATTTGCGTTTTTTTTCCGGTAACGGATTGGATCGCCCGGCATACAGTTACTGCGGCGGCAGATGTAAGCCGTGTGATTTTTGGAAGAGAAAATGATTCCGAGCGGAGAATAAAACTGATATATAGACCGCTCTCCGGCGGGGAATAAAAGGATTTTCCGTATCGTCCCTTACCGGCAGTCTGGGAATCGGCAATGATAACCGTTCCGTGTTCACACCCGTCGATTGCCAGTTCCTTTGCTTTTTTATTGGTAGAATCCAATTCCCGGAAAATATGAATTTTTTCTGAGAAGCTTTCGTCTGCCAGATAAGGGAGCAATCCTTGAACGGAAAGGATATTTGTATCGGCAGACAAAGAATACCCCCCGTTTTTTACGGCTGGTATGCGGTAGCCTTCTTTGCGCAGTGATTCGATTGCTTTCCAGACAGCATTCCGGGAAATGCCTAGTTCCTTTGCAATTTTTGCTCCGGAGAGAGTGACACCCCGGTTATTTTCTAAAATTCTTAATACGTTTTCTTTTGAAGTCATTTTTTCCTTTCGACAGCCGGTCCGATAGATGAATCCATCGGATTCTTAATTCTTATTTGTACATATCATAGCATAAGTCTTATGAAAAACCAAGGCTTTTGCACTGACCTGAATAAGAATTAAAAGCTTCATTATACGGGCATGGTGTTTCGCTTAAAGCTCATATAAGACGCCACGATATAAATGAGATAGATGACAAAAAACACAAGAAATGTACTGCCGATAATACCCCATAAATGAGCCCAGCCTGTAATCACTCCGAAGTCAAAAGTATTTTTAAAAGAAAGCATAAAGAAAATACAAAGCAATGAGGATGGTATAATCGGTAAAATATAAAACCAGGCGAATTGGCAGCGCAGGGATTTGAGCATATCCTTTTTGTCCATGCCCAGATTATTCAGCAAATGATAGTGTCTTTGATATTTTTGGATATCACTGAGGAGTTGTATCGTCAAAATGGTTGCCGCCGTCATTGTCAGAATCAATGCCAGATAAAATAAAGGAAAAACAATCATGGCATACATAGAGGAATATTCCTCCCTGACGGCTGCCGGTGACAGTATCGTATCGTAAGAATAATTTTCGCTTGCCTCGTTCCGGGCAGTTCGTATTTCATATAGCCCGTCGATCACTTTACCATGTACCGGCTCGTTTGTCATTGCCGCATAAATTCTGTTGACAGGGAGGCGGGCTTCGGCAACCTCATCCGGTACGACTAAAATGAAGCCGGTGCCGTTTCCGTCCCAAAGGCTCTGCGTAAAATTTTCGGTGTGTATACTGCTTGGAGTAAGTGTCTGATTTCCTATTGTTAAAGGTTTGTCAAAATCACGCATCAGATTTTCAAGGATATCCCTGCAGTGAATAATATAGCTGTCCGGCGGAAGATGTATCTCCGGGAATCCGAGCATTTTCCTCAATGCCATATAATCACTGACACGAAGGAGGGTATCTTGCTCATAAAAAACATGATAGTCTTCTGTGTTCGCTTGGATGTACCTTGTCAGAATATCATTGTCACCCGAATAGATATGATATTCATATTGATTACGTATATCAATGTGAGAATCAATATATTTTTTATACTCTGTCAAATCAGAATCGGCGGAACAGCTAATAAAAAGGTCATAACTGGTAGAGTTTGTTATGGATCTGCTGAACATATTACTGAATAATATGCCGGAACCTTCACTGAGTAATGTTCCGGTAAAAAGCAGAGTAATGGTTGCCATTGTGATACCCATTGTAGTTAGTTTGGATGAAAGAAAACGAAAAATAATCAGGTTTGTCTTTGAATATTTTTTGACCGGTCTTTTATTGAAAAAAGCAGGTATTCCGGAGGAAAAGCTGATAAAAAAACCATAGATAAACAGGATAATCAGTACGGAGCCAATCAGGGCTAAGCTCACTTGGCGTACGATAAGGAGCGGGATTCCCGCGATACCGCATATAATTGATATATTAAACAGTACCCTGCGGTTTTTATTCTTTTTTATTGCTGCATTTTCATTTTGCCTTTCAAAATAGATTAAGTCATAAATTTTCATACGGCGTATGCGCTTTCTGCTCTTTAAAAGAGCAAACGAATAGATTGCCGCAAAATATAATAAGGTCAGCGAAATGGAAAGGAGCGAGAACGTAAAATGAAAATGAAAAGGCACATCATACATCCTAAGAAGAATTACACGCATATATTGAAAGATTAAATTTCCCAAAACCAAACCAATCAGAAAAGCAAAAAATCCAATCAGGAGGTTTTCTAATAAAAAAAGCCGGGAAACCTGTTTGTTTTCTAAACCCAATAAAATATAAGTCCCCAGTTCACGGCTGCGTTTTGCCAGCATAAAACTCATTGTATAGTGAACAAGCCAGCCGATAATAAATACAATGACAATGCTGGCGGGTACAATCATCAATGGCAGGTTTTTATTCAGTAAAGAAAG